>VGTX01000075.1 GCA_016874315.1 Gammaproteobacteria bacterium
TTAATCAAATCGTTGGAATGAATATTGGCGAAAAGAAAACAATTGAATACACTCCTGTCGAATATCAAGCAGAGCAAAATATGCCAAGCCTTGAGCCTGTTTCTATGGAAGTTGAGATTGTTGGCGTGAAAGAAATTGCTCCAGCAACCGATCTTGAATTGATGAGTTCTATTCTTGAGCTAAAAAATGTTCAAACCGATGAGCCAGCTCAAGCAATTGCAACATGGGTCAATGGCACCATTCGTGAATTGAACGTTCAAAAAGCGTTCCGTATCAATGAAGAGCGTTTGCTTAAGACATTAGATGCAGTTTATCAGTTTGAAATTCCTCAAGCATATCTTGAGAATACATCTGTGAAAGCTAATGAAACACCAGCAAGCCGTCGTCATGAAATCAAATTAGATTTGGTTTTAGAAGCTTACCGCAAGTCTCTTGGTGAAATTAGCATTAGCAATCAAGCTGTTGATTTCATTGCTAAAGTATATGCTCAAGACCATGGTGTTCCTCTTCAGATGCTCGATTCTTTCTTGCAGAATATCCCAGCTGTCAAAAAAGATTTTGAACTAAAAATGATGAGACGCGCTATTATCATCAAGCTATTAGAGATGATCGGCGATCGTTCTATGCTAGGTGTTGAGAGCAATGCCGCTCCAGCAGCGATTGAGGCAAAACCTCATGAGCATGTTCATGGACCTGATTGCAAACATCATCACCATTCTGAGTGATTCGATTTCTCTGGGTGCGAGTCCTGTTCGGACTCGCCCTATATTCTTCCCTCTGTTATTCGTTTCCTCCTCGAGATTTTCTCGAAGCGAAGAAGTTTTTAAAAACACTTCCTTATGAATCGCAACCCACTACTCTTTATTGCAATGCCTGTTGGACGGCTGATGGCCGTGTCATCTCAGGGTGTCCTGAGGGCTGGACGGAAGACGACTGTAAATTAGAATGGGATCATATCGTTCCCGCTTCATTATTAGGTGTGAATCTTCCATGCTGGCAAGAAAATGCTTGTCCTTGGAATCCTAAAAAAAATAAACGCTCTTGCTGCCAAGAGATTTCACCAGAATTCGCTCTTCGCGAAGCTAATGTTTATAATATCCTTCCTGTTTTAAAGAAAATTAATAGAGCTCGCTCAAATTTTTTGCCAGGAATTGTTTATAATCGTCAACGATCGTTAGAATTATGTGGAATGTGGATTGATCCTAAAACACATACTTTTGAGCCTCCCGATCATTTAAAAGGTCGTATTGCACGTATATATTTACATATGTATCAAGAATATAGATTCCCCATATCTCAAAGAAGACTTCAGATCATAGCCGAATGGGACCGAAAATATCCCGCAAATTTTGAAGAGAAAAGATATATTATCCTCTTGAATAAAAACCTTTTTATGGGTCAGAATAGAGAGAATATATAATTAATGTTATAAATAGAGGTCGTATTATGATATATCCGTCATCTCAATTAGTCCCTATGGTTGTTGAGCAAACGTCAAGAGGCGAGCGCGCATATGATATCTATTCACGACTTTTAAAAGAACGAGTAATTTTTCTCGTTGGCCCTGTCGAAGATTACAGCGCAAATCTTATTGTTGCTCAACTTCTTTTTTTAGAAGCTGAAAATCCAGAAAAAGAAATTTCTCTCTATATCAACTCTCCTGGCGGATCGGTTTCTGCAGGATTGGCTATCTACGATACAATGAATTTTATTAAATCTCCTGTATCAACTCTATGTATGGGTCTTGCTGCAAGTATGGGAGCATTTTTGCTTTCTGCTGGTGCAAAAGGAAAACGATATGCCCTCCCTCACTCCCGTGTCATGATCCATCAACCACTAGGTGGTTTTCAGGGACAGGCAAGTGATATTAAAATTCATGCTGAAGAAATGTTAAAGGTTAAACATACCTTACATGATATTTTGGCAAGAAACACAGGGAAATCTTTAGAGCAAATCGATCGCGATTGCGATAGAGATTATTTCTTGTCTGCTCAACAAGCAAAAGAATATGGCTTAATTGATGAAGTCATGATAGAAAGAAAATAAAATCACTCAACTTCGTGCCGTAATCGGCTTATTTTCATTGCTGGTCACCCTGCTAGTGATCATGCAATGAAAAAGATATAATGCGTTTGATTGTTTCAGACCTTTGGATAAGAATTATTATGAAAAAAAAATCGAATAGTACGCTAACGTGTGCATTTTGTGGAAAAAGTGAAGCAGAGGTTCAGCGATTAATTCAAGGACAATCTGAGGATATTAGAATTTGTGATGAATGCGTCGATGCGTGTCAGGAAATTCTTCATACAGCTGAAGAAATTAATGAAGGCGCTGAGCAGGAAGAAAGCTTTCAACTCCCCACTCCTAAAAAGATTGTTGAGCACTTAAATGATTATGTTATTGGACAAGATCATGCAAAGAAAATCCTTTCAGTTGCAGTTTATAACCACTATAAACGTATTTATGATTGTGAGTTAAATGCAAAAAAACATCACACAGCTGATACCGAAGATACAATTCTAAGTAAATCCAATGTGTTATTAATTGGTCCAACCGGTTCAGGTAAAACTTTATTGGCTGAATCACTCGCAAAATATCTGCAAGTGCCTTTTGCAATTGCTGATGCAACAACCCTCACAGAAGCAGGATATGTTGGTGAGGACGTGGAAAACGTTATACAAAAATTATTGCAAAAATGTGACTACGATGTCGAAAAAGCACAACGTGGGATCATTTATATCGATGAAATTGACAAAATTTCTAGAAAATCTGAAAACCCTTCTATTACCCGAGATGTTTCCGGTGAAGGTGTCCAGCAAGCTCTCTTGAAAATTATCGAAGGAACTGTTGCTGCTGTTGCCCCTCAAGGCGGGAGAAAGCATCCTCATCAAGAGTTTATTCATGTTGATACAAGTCAGATCTTGTTTATCTGTGGTGGAGCATTTGAAGGGCTTGATAAAATTATCCAACAACGCCTCGATACTGCCGGTATCGGATTCCAAGCAACTGTAAAGAAAGCTCAAAAGAAAGCGTATATTCCTTTTGTTGATTCTGATGACTTAGTCAAGTTTGGATTGATTCCTGAGCTTATTGGGCGTCTTCCTGTTGTGACCGTAGTGGAAGAACTCGATCGTCATAGCTTGCTTGCTGTATTAAGTGAGCCTAAAAACTCTCTCATTAAACAGTTTACAAAACTTTTCCGCATGGATAATGTCGAAATAGAATTTACTCAAGATGCTTTAGAAACTGTGGCTGACCTTGCGATCGCCCGTAAAACAGGTGCTCGTGGATTGCGCTCAATTTTAGAAAAAGTCTTGTTAAATGCAATGTACGAGTTGCCAGGGCAAGAGGGTGCGGAACGCCTTGTTATCAATCGTGAGTATGTTTTAAAAGAATACCCAAATACTGCAGCCCTCAATAAGGCTGTATAGTTTCGGTGTAATCAACAATGCAATAGGAGACGTGATGTTAGAGCCGATTGAATCACATCAGATTTACCCCGTATTGCCAATGCGAGATGTTGTACTTTTTCCTTCAATGGTAGTACCGCTTTTTGTAGGGCGTATGAAATCGATGTCCGCGATAGAAGCTGCAAATCATGATTATCATAAAAAGGTTGTTCTTGTTGCACAACGAGGTGCTGCTGAGAATGATCCACGTTCTGAAGACCTCTATCAAGTAGGGGTCTTGGCTAATGTCTTGCAGTATTTAAAATTGCCAGATAACACCGTTAAAATCTTGGTGGAAGCCATAGAACGTGTAGAGCTTTTTCAATGGATTCATGAAGAGCCCTACTTAAAAGCAGCTGTGTCTCCAAACCATGTTGAATTACTCACTGAGCGTGAAAAGGAAATATTGGTCAAACTCCTCATTCAACAGTTTGACCAATATGCCAAATTAAATAAAAAAATTAATCAAGACACAGTAATGCGTGTTCAAAATGCGCAAGATGCTGAACAAATTACCTATATTATTTCAGCTCATTTGCCAATTAAAACTTCAGAGAAACAATACCTGCTAGAACTCAGCTCATTAAAAGAGCGCGTTGAGCGCTTGATTGCAATTATTGAGGCAGAGGTCGATCTTCTTCAGGTAGAGCAAAGAATTCGCTCCAAAGTCAAAAAACAAATGGAAAAAACTCAAAGAGAATATTATCTCAATGAGCAAGTTAAAGCCATTCAAGAAGAGCTTGGTCATCAACAGCAAGAATTTGAACTTCTTCGAGCGCAGGTTGCTCAATCTGAAATGCCCCCCGAGGCAAAGGATAAAGCTAATACAGAAATCGATCGGTTGAAAATGATGCCTACGCTCTCAGCAGAGGCTGTTGTTTCAAGAAATTATGTTGAAGCCTTACTTGCTTATCCTTGGAATAAAAAAACAACAGATAAGTACGATTTAAAGCTCGCTTCACAAAAACTCGATCAAGCACATGATGGCCTGGAAAATGTCAAAGACCGTATTCTAGAGCATCTGGCCGTTCAAAAACGTGTTAAAAAAATTAGAGGACCTATTATTTGCTTAGTTGGACCTCCAGGGGTTGGAAAAACATCTCTTGCAGCATCAATTGCTGAAGCCGTTTCTCGTAAATTTATTCGTATCGCTCTGGGTGGCGTGCGCGATGAGGCAGAAATTCGTGGACATCGCCGTACATATGTTGGAGCAATGCCCGGGAAAATTATTCAAAAAATCACGAAAGCAGGGGTCCAAAACCCCCTCATTTTGCTCGATGAAATTGATAAAATGGCCCAGGATTTTCGAGGCGATCCGGCTTCCGCATTGTTAGAGGTACTCGATCCGGAGCAAAACCATCAATTTAACGATCATTATCTTGATGTGGATGTCGACTTGTCTGATGTCATGTTCCTGGCAACAGCGAATTCATATCAAATCCCTCCAGCTCTTCTGGACCGATTAGAAGTTATTAACCTTTCTGGGTACACAGAAGATGAAAAAGTGAGCATTGCTCATAATCACCTCATTCCTAAATTGCAAAAAAATCACGGTATTAAACCGAAAGATTTAGCTATTACGGATGAGGCGGTTCTTGGTATTATCCGACACTATACCCTTGAGGCTGGTGTCAGAAATCTAGAAAGAGAGCTTGCAAAAATTTGTCGGAAATCTGTGAAGTTTTCATATGCGAAAGATCTGGAAAAACCTAAAATGCCATTGGCAAACGTCCCAGATTTAGAGCCTTATCTTGGTGTGCCAAAGTATCGCTATTACCACGAATCTACCGAAGCAAGAGTGGGTGTCGTAAAAGGGCTGGCGTGGACGGAAGTTGGTGGTGAGCAGTTAACTATTGAATGTGCTGTATACCCGGGTAAGGGTAAAATGACTCTAACAGGAAAACTCGGCGATATCATGCAAGAGTCAATACAGGCTGCATACTCTGTTGTGCGCTCTCGCTCCATTCATTGGGGTATCGCTGCAAGCTTTTTTGAAGAGCATGATTTCCATGTGCACGTTCCAGCAGGAGCGACACCCAAGGATGGACCAAGTGCCGGTATTACAATGTGCACCGCACTCGTGTCAGCACTCATGAATCTCGATGTTCCGCCTGATATTGCAATGACAGGTGAGATTACATTGCGCGGTGATGTGTTACGGATCGGAGGCTTAAAGGAAAAACTTCTTGCAGCACGACGCTCTAA
>VGTX01000076.1 GCA_016874315.1 Gammaproteobacteria bacterium
AAATGGTTATACCTAAGAGCTTTATCAAATATTATCGAACGTACGCCAACAATCAAGCAATGGCAAATGCAATCAGCTTTCTTCTAATTAAATATGCTAATGAAATTTCTTGGGACAGGGCATACCACGATCGTTTTCTCTGCCAACCAATGTTTTCTGGACCAACATCAAACTTAGAGCCCTGCATGATATCGGAATATATTGCTAAAACTGCATGTCGTGTATGGTTAACTCTTCTCTTAAAGTCAAGCGATGCAGAATCAATCGTTTGTCAGGCAACATATCTATCCTCAATTGCAAATTTGATGACTTTTTCGGAAAAGGCTTTTATGTCATCGATTGGTTATGAACGAATTTTCGAGAGCACATTAAATATATTATTCTCATCAGATCTACTAAAACCACATCATGCAACATTAACTGACGATCTCGTCAATGTATGTATTCAATATCGCTCAAAAGCCATCTTTGCCTCTTTAAGAAATCAGATCGGGGCAGAAAAAATGAACAGCGCGTTACAGTCCTTTCTTGAATGGAAACTGGCTCAAGGACAGAAAGATGGCTATATCGCAGGACCCGGAAGAGAGCAGTACGCACTTCGGACATTTACGCGCCATATGCTGGAATCTTTAAGCAACACTCCCGGCATCAATACAACAGCTCTCAAGAAAATTTACAGCTCATATGGAGCGGAAAAAGATCTTGCATCTCGCTTTGTGCCAGAAAAAAAATTCCAATCCTTTATCCAATATACGCAATGGGTATCAGAATATACCTATCAACTTGCCCCACAATTTTCCGGGAAAGCTGATTCGAAAACCGATCGTTGTCGATGGATGTTAAGTGTTTTTGAATCGTGTGCGCAAGAATCAGACATTATGCTTAAAACTCTTGCAAGCACCTTTGAATATATGGCAAGAGGGGAGTGGATCTATATCATAGAGATTGCAGCGAAAAAGCAATCTTCAAAAAAGATCATAAATGCCGTTCTTGTCGGTAGCTACTTTGATGTAACAGCCATACTCTGTGCGATAGAAATGATTTGCCGCTATCATCAAACATTCGATTTTCTCGCCATGCGTTATTACGGACATATTGGTAATGCTTGTGCGCTCTCTACTGAATTTTCAAGAAAAAGCAATCCATTCGCACAGGAAAAGGAAATAATCGCACACACACCTTTC
This sequence comes from Gammaproteobacteria bacterium, assembly GCA_016874315.1. Classification (GTDB taxonomy): domain Bacteria; phylum Pseudomonadota; class Gammaproteobacteria; order Berkiellales; family Berkiellaceae; genus LLD-282. Next base: position 1,185 of record VGTX01000076.1, read on the forward strand.
ATGATGGGATGTACACTTTTTGATTTAGCTGTGCCACATAGAAATGTGGCAGTGATTAAAGGCATTGACCAAATATTCAAGCCTCGATCGAATTCAGATCGTTCATTCATAGAACGGATTCTTACAGAATCCTTTTCAAAAAAGGGATACTCTCTAACGAAATTGTCCGTCTATACGGAAAAAAATCAAATGGATATTGTGCACTGTATTGAAGATGCTATGCCATATCTCTCAAGGGACTATTTCAACGATATGATACTTAAGATGAATCCCAAGCACTATCCTCTACAGGTGGCATATAAAGAACGTAATCTTCGATTTATTGAAGCATATTATGATAAAACTTTGCACACAATACAGGATTATTATTCGTTAATATTGGCGCTTTATGAAACACCCTGTTTTACAGAATTTATGACAGACACATGCGATCGGGTTCATGAAATCGCGCTTATAGGCCAATCACCTTGTCAGGATATGATTTCTCCAAAAGATCATGCTCGGATTGCTGAGGCGATACTTGTTCATGGCGATATCAGGATATTGAAATATTTATCCTTTAACATGCTTGTGCTTTGCAGAAACATTTCGATGATACTACAAGGTGATTTAAGGTTTATTTCTGATGACCGTGACCATAATCTTATTACAATCCGATCGACAGGCATCACAAAAGACCGAGGAGATTATATTCAGGATTTGATACAAGTTGCCGATATTGTTTCTGTGCCGCCATTCTGGAGAGATGAGTTTCTAAGCATCTTGCATAATCTCGACAAAATCTTCTTCAATCAAACTGAGCGTTTCACACATCTCATCATGTACGTTTTACTGGCAGCTCCAGCACACCACGAAGAGGGACTGATATGGTATTGTCGAGAGTATGTAAAAAGCTTATTGCGCTGTTGTGAAATCGCCTCGCAAATTGGACAAATTTTAAGTGCGGATTCGAGATACCAAGAAAGAGCAGAAGAAATTCTTGCGCGTTTTGTAAAAATTATTGATGAGACTTGGGTCATTCACTCCGAATCCTCTCTTCAAGAAATTGCTCAATATTATCACGAGCACCCAGATACCATGATAACCTCCCTTTTTACGAAGCATTATGCAAATAAATCAGCAGAGCAACTCGCTATATGGGAGCGATATCACTCATGCATTCCTAAGCCACCTCTTCTCTTGTCACGCACATCCTCAAAAGATGAGTCAGAAGGAATGAGAAACTCATTTAACAAAGATCGATAAAATCCAACAGAGGCATCTGCTCATAGCTTTTTAAAACTTGAGCAGATTTTCAGGTATAATATGTTATTGTTTGATAATTAAAGAAGGCCCATACACATGATTGAGATCAATGGATTAGGACTCAGCCGAGGCAACAAAGATTTGCTTGAGAAAGCAAGCGCAGTCATTTATCCCGGAGAGAAAGTTGGGCTCATTGGAGCCAATGGGAGTGGAAAATCCTCCCTGCTTGGGCTACTTCGCAAAGAGTTTCAAGAAGATGCAGGAACCTTTTCTATTCCAACATCGTGGCGCATATCTAGCGTCCGTCAAGATGTCGAAATTAGTGATAAAACGGCCTTGGAATATGTGATGGAGGGTGATGACCGCTATGTCTCTGTCCAGATGCGGCTCAATGAAGCCACATTACGCGAAGACTTAGAGGCTCTTGGGCATTTGCATGATGAATTTGAGGCCATTGGTGGTTATCAAACAGAGGCCAAAGCAGCGGAATTATTATATGGACTTGCTTTTAGTGCGGCCGAGCAAAAGATGCCAACACGCCACTTTTCTGGTGGATGGCAAATGAAGCTTAATCTTGCGCGTGCGTTAATGAAGCCTTGTGAGCTGTTATTACTAGATGAACCAACAAACCATTTAGACATGGATGCTATTTATTGGCTGGAACGTTGGTTATCGCGCTTTGAAGGAACTTTGATTTTGATTGCACACGATAGTGTTTTCCTAGACCGTGTTGTCAATAAAATTATCTCCGTAGAAAATAAAGCATTACGCTCACATCGTGGAAATTATACAGATTTTATTACATGGCGTTCACAGCAACTTTTACAACAGCAAAATGCGTATGACCAACAACAAAGGCACATTGCCCATCTTCAATCCTTTATCAGTCGCTTTAAAGCTAAAGCTTCAAAAGCGAAGCAAGCCCAGTCTCGAGTAAAGATGCTGGAGCGCATGGAACTTGTAGCGAATGTTCATGAAAAATCCGCCTTTACTTTCCAGTTGATTGCATCTGATGGGTGTCCTCAGCCTGTGATGCAAATTAAATCTGCAACTTTAGGTTATGGTGAAGATGTTATTTTATCGCGCGTTAACGTCCATATTGCTCCTGGCGATCGGATTGGATTACTTGGGGCTAATGGTGCAGGAAAATCGACGTTAATGAAAGCTCTTGCAGGCGAGCTTCCTCTTATTGCCGGTGAGAGAAATGTCTCTAGTAAGCTAAAAATTGGATACTTCAACCAGCATCAACTTGAACGCTTAGACTTATTAGAAGACTCCATTTGGCATCTCAAGAAATTAAGCCCGCGCTCTGACTTAACAACATTGCGCACATTCCTTGGACAATTTGGGTTCTCTGGAGACATGGTTTTTGAGAAGGTGGGTAATTTTTCTGGTGGTGAAAAATCTCGACTTGTCTTAGCACTTCTCGCCTGGGAAAAACCACACCTCTTACTTCTCGATGAACCAACAAACCATCTTGATTTAGAAACACGAGAGGCACTCACTCTTGCTTTGCAGTCCTTTGAAGGAGCTGTTGTTGTGGTCTCACATGACCGGCAGCTCCTCGGTGCTGTGGTTGACCAATTCTGGTTGATTTCTGACGGGCGGCTATCAGAATATGATGATACTCTTGACCGGTATGCTCAAATGATTTTTGCAGCAAGAAAGCAGCAAAAAATCACGAATACGGCCACAGATACTTCAGATAAAACAAAATCCTCCTCGAGAAAATCGATTTCTTTATCAGATATCGAGAAGAATCTTGCAAAAATCACAACAGAATATGATGAGCTTAGTGCACAGTTAGCGATATTAGAATACGACACTCCAAAATGGCATGAAGCTTATCGAAAGCATGCACAGCTTCAAGAGGCGATTATACAAACAGAAGAGCTTTGGATGATTGAGGCTGAAAAAAATAAATAATATATATGCAGGGATTTTTATTCTTTTAAAAAATAGAGAAGATTCCTATCGAAAGGGCTGTTGCAATGATGGTTTCAACACATTGTTTCACCAGCTCTTGTGATTGTCGGTCTTTGGGTATATGGTTCATATGCCATTTTCGATCGGAGTATTTATAAATAGCGATTTCACCATCAGAGGCATTTAATAACGCTTGCATTCCATTAGGGAAGCCATCCAGACCAGCAACATAGTATGCATGCATTGCTGCATATGGTTTTGAATATTTTTTATATGACTTATCTCTACGATCGACTTGATTAACCAAGGTTGAATAAGAGTGGAAGATATTACCACCGCATACATATGAATAATGACTTAATTTCAACGTCTGCATTATCTTACTCGATTGTTCATAGGATATATTTGATGCGATATGAAATGCGTTGCCGCATAACACAATGTCAGTGCTACAGTTGATACTAAAATAGAATATGCCATTTGCTGGGCAGTCCATTCTTTTTCGGGCTGAAGATTGAGTGGTGAATACTCTGCAGTACCGTCATCAAATTCCGATCGTATAAAAAAACAATCGTCTTGACCTGCACGTTCTAAAGTAGAGGCGATAACCGAGGCACCCCCGCAAATTCGATCTAACATCATTTTTTTAACTCCGACATGCGATATCAAAAATTGAGCCCAAGCCTATAAATCCAACGAGTACGCCAGCCTTCCATATCACTTTACCTTTCCAGAAAGGGTGAAAATATCTTTCGACGGCGGCATATGGTGTGGAAGAATACCAAACAGAGGCATCATCAAGATTGATATAGTACACAGACCGATCGGACATCATATATCTTTTAAACTGAGCAGCAGATTCCGATTGATAATCATCATTTTCCAATATCTTGGTCTTATAAAGATACTTCTTACCTCCAAAGATATGACTCTGGTCAGCACATTCAAGATGACGCATAAATATCCTAAAACTGTTTGAAATAAAAGATAGAGCCACGAATAATGAGATAAATGGAAAAACCGGTAATCACAGCCCCAGAGAAGAGCAGAATTTCACTATATTTTGCAGAAAGCGGGTTATATATTACTTCACGGTCATCCCGAACAATACGAATCATTTGTTCTTTTGAGGAAAGATTTTCTTCGAGAGTCGCACGCACAACCCGCCCTCCAACGATATCACTCCCACTTAAAAGTATATCCATAAATCATCATATCCGCTTGTTCTAGACATTAGCTAGTGAAATTATAGAACATGAAAATTTATAATATTTTCATACT
>VGTX01000077.1 GCA_016874315.1 Gammaproteobacteria bacterium
CTATTTCTGTCGGGTCTAATAAAGATATATGCTGATCCGCTCTATATACTCTGTTATACCACTGATGATAATAGTAGCTAAATGCTTCCATTTCTTTTTTTAATCCTAGAGGATTGTCAGCCGTAAAATGTTGTGTAGGAGGGCGCGATGAAAGCTTGGTAAATAGTTCTTGAGTTTCTTGATAGATAGATTTTGATGTTGTTAAATCTGATGCATCGGATTCAATCACTGCGGTGCATTCAATTAGGCGGTTGAATTCTTGTTGAAACTTGGTTGCTAACTCATTCCAGGCTTGATTTGTTTTATCTGTTTCATCTAATTGGGAGTGGTGAGCATATTCACTCAATGCGATGATTTGTGATAGTGTCTCACATTGCTGGCGTGCTTTTGATAATTCCTCATACGCTCGATCGGTTTTAGGTAAGGTGGATAACGTATCGTCAAGATTGTCTTTAAGGTCGCTGAGCTCTCTGGGCAGTTTTGCTTTAACCGTTCTCGTCGCATGTTTTTTATTAGGGCCTCTAGGGCTGGGGTGTTCGTAAGATCAGCTTCTTGGATTGTAATTTCAGTCAGAGCAGTATCGCTTTCTGCAAGATTTTTAATAAATTCTTGATATTTCAGATGGGGTGATTCTAGATCGGATGATTGATTATTCATTGCACAACATATGATAAATATATTACTTCTGATATAGGCTTTTTTAATTTCAAAAATCAGATTGCAACCATCTTTTTGCAAGATTTTTATATTATTTCAGTGTGTGAAAAATGCTTATGAATTGAGGATTGGGTAAATATAGGGATTACCGTTCCAAGATATCAGGCCTTTTAAGCCTGGATATCGGGATTGATAAGGGTTAGTTTTATGAGCGAAATTCTTTTGATGCGTTCGATTTTTCTGGACCTGATGCGTTCGATGAAAGAGGAGCAATTACGGGCGATCCTGCAATGATGCTCTTTGCGTTATTAAACAAGGACTTAAGCCATTTTGATGCGGTTTGGGCAGTTTTATTAATCAGTCGATCAAGTAAAGATTCTCCTTCTTCTGCTTTTATAGTTGAATCTGCTTTTTGGATTAACTCATTTGAAATATTTTTAGGCAATATGGAAAGGCATAGGCCAAAAAATAAGTTATTTGCGTTCATTGTCCGTTTTTCTTGATCCTTTTCTTTAGCGCATTCGTTTGCATATGATAGAGCATGACTATAGAGTAGTCCTTGGATGGGATTGAGGTTCACTTTCGTATCGTTTATCTTACTTAATTTTTGTTCAAGTTCTGCACGCGCTGTATCAATCCGTGATGATGTCAAATAGCAAGTTATTTTAGATAATAACCATCGCAGAAGGTGCATCACCGATCGATTTTCTTGATCATAGCTATAGGTATAAAGCGGTGGCACATCAATGTTATTGTTTTTCTGTACTTTCTTAAAATTTTCGTCATACCAAAGGCTGAACATTTTGTCTAATCTATCACAGTATTGACTGTTATTTTCGTCCTTCGGATAAACAGTGTTGAGCCATTCTCGATAATAATAGCTGAATGACTCCATGCGAGATTTCAGTTCAGCAAGCTCATTTTGGGAATTTGAGTCTGTTGGATTAAATTGCTCAAGATCTGCGAATAAACTTTGCGCGACTGCATGTACAGATTCTGGTTCGAAGATAGATTGTGGGACATCAATTCGTTTCAGTGAATTTAGTAGCTTGTTGTAATCTTTACTGAATTCTCCTGATGCATCCAGCACCTTATTTGTACGATGTTTCTCGAAGAGCTGTTTTAAATCCTGCGCAGACGTATGGGCGGATGCGAGTAGCGTTTCTATGTCATCACTGGGTTCTTGAGCATGTAATGATTGTAATGTCTCGGCGAGTTCCTCTAAGCCCTGCTCTATTTCTCCCTGTTCGTTTTGAGCGACCCATGCCTCAAAAGTGGCTGCATTATTCGAAGAATTATTATCCATTATGTTTCCAATATTAAAATGGTCTTAACGTTGATATAGGATGAGAAGTTAAGAATATTTCAATTTTTTTGAATTTTTTAAAAATGTCTCTGTTAGTCTTGGTTTTGATATATTTATGTAGAGTTGAGTCATAAATCACATATAAATAATTTAAACTGTAAAAAGACTTGTATTTTTGATGAAAATCCTTATAATAGGATTCAATAGATGCGGGGTGGAGCAGTCTGGCAGCTCGTCGGGCTCATAACCCGAAGGTCGTAGGTTCAAATCCTGCCCCCGCTACCATTTGACCAAAAGGGGCTTTATGCCCCTTTTTTATTCTATATATCAGCGATAAGAGTGAATATTTCAGTCGATTGAAGCCGTAGTCCGTTCTGATTTGGGTTTTTGACGCATATCTAATACACGCTGGACATGTTGCGATCGACGTTTCGGAGGGGCAGATGAGCAAAGAAAAAGAAATCAAAATGATTATTGAGGCAGTATCGAATGAGAAAGACTTGCCCAAAGATGTTGTTTTCGAAGCGCTTGAAGAAGCTCTTGCAATCGCCCACCAAAGGCATTTGAATGAGTCTGAAGCGCAACTCGAAGTTAATATCGATCGTAAAACCGGTGAAATCCAAACATTCCGTCTATGGGATGTTGTTGCTACAGAAGATGATGTCGAAATCCCTGCGGCAGAATGTGATTTAAAAGCCGCGCGGGAAATCGATTCTCATGCAACCGTCGGTAAAAAAATTCGTCAAGAAATTACAAGCCTTGATTTAGGCCGGATTAGCGCACAACTTGCAAAACAAGCTGTCTATCAAAAGCTAAAAGGTGCTAAAAGAGAGCGCTTAGCTCAAGACTATGAAGCACGTGTTGGCGAGCTCGTCATTGGTGTCGTCAAAAAAACAACGCGCGATGCTGTTGTCGTCGATCTTCCAAATGGCGCTGAAGGCTTCATGCCTCGTCGCGAAATGATTCCTAGAGAAAGTTTCAGATTAAACGATCGTGTTCGTGCAGCAATTAAAGCTGTTGTTTGGGATAAAAAAGGCCCAACCATTGTACTTTCTCGTACTGCGCCGTCTATGTTGTCTCAACTTTTTGCAATTGAAGTTCCTGAAATCGGTGAAGGTAGCATTGAAATCCGTGCAATAGCTCGCGATCCAGGTTCTCGCGCTAAAGTCGCTGTTCAAGCTAAAGATACTCGTATTGAACCAAAAGGTGCATGTATCGGAATGCGTGGAGCTCGTGTCAACTCAGTCATGGACGAAATCTCCGGTGAAAGAATCGATATCATCCTCTGGGACGAAAATGATGCACAGTTCGTTGTAAACGCTCTAGCTCCTGCTGAAGTCAAATCTATCGTTGTTGACGAAGATCTGAAAACGATGCAAGTGGTTGTTGATAAGAATATCCTTTCTCAGGCAATCGGAAAAAATGGACAAAACGTTCGTCTTGCAAGTGAATTAACTGGCTGGAAGATTAATGTCATCTCCAAAGAAGATGCTGATGAAATTGAAAATCAAGAAGCTTCCAAAACTTTTGAGCTGTTCACCACCAGCATTGGACTAGAATCTGAGCTTGCTGAAGTCCTCATGCAAGCAGGCTTTACAACAGCGCAAGAACTTGCTTATGTCGATAATCAGGAATTTTACGAAATTGGCTTTGATGATGAGCTCATTGATATGATTCGTGAACGTGCGCAAGAATATTTGCTAGAACAAACGAAGGTGCAGCAAAATCAGGGTGATTTGTCTCAATTACCAGGAGTACATCCTTCATGGATTCCCATCTTGAATGCTGACCATGTTTATACAATTGAAGATCTCGCAGAGCTCTCAACTTTTGATTTGATGGATTTAATCCCGACATGTCTCGAAGAAGAAGCACAAGCGGTGATCATGGCTGCTCGATCTCATTCTCAAGAGTAAGAAAAGAGCTGACTGTAAAATAATTAGAGGTAGTAGATGGTTACAATCAGTGAATTTGCACAAACGCATAATTTACAAGTCAAAGATGTTTTAGATTTAGCGCACAATCTCGGAATGAAGTTTGATTCGGGGTCCGATCAGTTGTCCGAGTCCGCAAAAAAAGAACTTATGAATGAGCTTAATCAACATCTTAAAAGAAAGTTGGCGCTCAAAGATATTAAGAATGTCTCAAGTGTCGTTGGCTCCGATCGTAATCATCGCATTACTGTTGTCACGAAAAAACGTGATGTTAAGCCATTTGATTTACAAGCTTTAAAAAATACAACCAAGAAAGCAGAGCCTGTAGAGCAAGTCCTTGCAGAAGAGGTTACTGCTCATAAAGAAGAGGACGCAGTACAATCCGTTGCTCCTATGTCAATTGAAGTGACACGTGTTGAAAATCAACCTGCTGCTGTCGTGAAACAAGAAGATGTTCAGCTGCAAGATGCGGTTGAAGTCGCTGGACTCGATCCGGTTGTATTGATTGAAGAAGTGCTTCCTGTAACCCCTGCCACTCCATCCAAAGATGTAGCACCACATGTGCGTCCTCAAACACCAACTTCCGATCATCATAAAAAAGCACAAGATGATGAAGAAGCTAATCGTACCGCTGGACGCTCTAAAGGTAAGAAAAAGAAATCAAGCTCCCAAGGGCCTGTCGACATTGCGAAGATGGATAACCATGCTTTACGTAAGTTAACAGCACAGTTTCAATATCGCGAAGCTGCAGAGGAAGATTTGTCCGATGCATTCTCTCCAAAGAAAAACAAGCCAGGGCATAAGAAAAACCTTCATCAGTTCCATAAACCAGTAAAACCAGCGGCCCTTGTAATTGCATTACCAGAAGCTATTAGTGTTACTGACCTTGCGTCTCAAATGTCTTTAAAAATCATCGTAATTGTAAAAGAACTTCTCAAATTAGGTGTTGTTGCTCAGCCAAACACAGTAATTGACCGCGATACTGCAACGTTAGTTGTAGAAGAGCTCGGTCACACAGCAGAAGTTCTTGTTGAAACAAACCCTGAAGACTACATGACTATTGCTTATGAAGATGAACTTGAGGCACGCTCTCCTGTTGTCACAATCATGGGCCATGTTGACCATGGAAAAACCTCATTGCTTGATTGCATTCGTCGCTCACGCGTTGCTGCATCCGAAGCTGGTGGTATCACACAACATATCGGAGCATATCGTGTAGATACGCAACACGGTAGCGTAACATTCTTGGATACACCAGGTCATGCGGCATTTACCGCCATGCGTGCTCGCGGTGCAAGCTGTACCGATATCGCTGTTATCCTTGTCGCAGCTGACGATGGAGTGATGCCACAGACCAAAGAGGCTGTAAGTCATGCTCAAGCTGCCGGTGTTCCTATTGTTGTTGCAATCAATAAAATGGATAAACCAGGTGTTGATTTAGAGCGCGTCAAAACCGAAATGGCTCAGCTCAACGTTCTTCCTGAAGAGTGGGGTGGAGACTCGCCATTTATGCCGATTTCGGCAAAAACTGGCCTTGGCGTGCAAGAACTCCTAGAAGCTCTTGCTCTGCAGGCTGAAATCCTAGAGTTAAAAGCTCATCGCGCAGGACCAGCTCAAGGAGCTGTCATTGAGTCATCACTCTCTCGCCATAAAGGTCCTGTTGCAACCCTCTTAGTTCAAGAAGGAACCTTAAAAGTTGGCGACTTGATCGTTTGTGGCACCCAGTATGGCC
>VGTX01000078.1 GCA_016874315.1 Gammaproteobacteria bacterium
ACAGAGCGGATGCTAGAAGAGCATGCAAATGGCTTTGAGAAGATATCGCATTTAATAGAGCATTATGCACTCCAAAGTGGTCGCGATTTATCATCAAACTTATTACAAATGCGTAATGAATATGACCGTCAATTACATCATCAAAGAGAGCAATTTGAACAAAAAATTTATCAACTCTCCTCACAGCTTTCAGAGCTTCAAAAATGGCAGCAACAGGTAGACCAACTTACACATAAAGTTCATCAGCTCAATCGCATTCTCGATCATAGTACACTTAAGGGGAAGTTTGGGGAGATGCAATTAGAGAATCTGTTACATGACCGTTATCCATCAGACTGGCTGATTGCACAGCACATGCTACCAACAGGGGTGCGTGCTGACTATATTTTTCGCCCCCATCACGACCAACCCTTCATTGCAATTGACTCGAAATTCCCTGTGCAAAGTTTTCGCCTTTTACTTGAGCATCCTGAGCACCCTGAATATATGAAAGACTTTATTCAAGTGATGAAGAAAAACATTCAAGATGTTTCTGAGAAATACATTTTATCAGGAGTAACTGCAAATTATGCAATTTTATTCGTTCCTTCGGCCGCATTATTTCTCAAACTTCTTGATTTTCCTGAGTTGTTACATCATGCACATAGTTACAATGTTTTTATTTGCTGTCCTCAGACACTGTATTGGGTCTGTGACACGATGAAACGAATTCTATTACATGAGCGATGGACATCTGAGCAAAAATCACATATTAATACGCTAAAAGAATATGGTCAGCATGTCGAAAATATTATTGCGCAGTTCGACCAATGGGAAAAAAGATTTCAGCAACTCAGGCAAGATGGTCGGGCCTTGCGTAAGCAGTGTGTTCTTTTCGAAGATTTTCTTGCTGATTTGAACACACTAGAGGAGCCCTCTGCCAATCTTGCTAATGAGACGCTGAACGAGACTGTTTAACTGTCTTATTCAAACGGACAATAGCTCTTTCATAGATATTGCGTGCACGATTTTTCTTAATATTAAGCAAATCACCGATTTCATGGAAAAAGAGTGGTTGATCGTATAATCCAATTCGTCTGATAACAACCTCTCGTTCAAGCTCTGGTAGTGTATCGAGAAGCTGAACTAGAAATTTAATATTTTCCTCAAGTGCTGTTGATTCCTCATCTTGTGAAGTAGCGGGTACTGTAATCATGGTGTGGTCGTTGTCATCATTATATACAGGCGTGAATGATAAGATTGGCTCACTTAATATCTTAAACCAATCGAGGTCAGACTCTTTAAATCCGATTGCATCAGCTACTTCTAATGTTGAAACTTGTCTTTGATGGGTTTGTACCAGTTTATGCTCCATTTTTCTCATTTTCGAGAGCTTTTTTTGAATATGAACGGGGACTCGAATGAGACGCGATTGGTTAAGTAAAAATGACTCAATATAATGTTGAACCCACCATGCCGCATAAGTTGAAAATCGATGATCGACAGATAAATCAAATTTCTTAATTGCATGAATGAGGCCAAAATTCCCTTCTGCCACGAGATCTAAGAAAGCGACTTCAATTCTTTGATAACGCCTTGCAATTCGAAGCACAAGCCTAAGATTTGCATGAATAAGATGATCGCGTGCTTCTACATCATCATTTTTAGCACGAATGAGATATTCACGTTCCTCTTCTTTTTCTAAGAGAGGATATTTTTGTATTTCTTTGACGTATTGGTCAATAATATTGTTTTTGGGAGAAAATTCGCTCTCAGACTCTTCATGAATATCTACCGAAAACTCTTCTTCATTATGAGAATATCCATGATTCAATTCGTCATCTTCAGAAATTCTATGAACCAAATGATCTTTATTTTGTTGTAGTTTTGCAAAAAGAACAGCTGAGCGATATTGCCGCATATAAAACCAAAGAGAGAAAATTCTTACCATTAATATCGGTTTTCTTTTCTGATTCTTTAGTTTGCTCAGTCTGTTAGACACTAATCCATAGGTGTAGATGCTTGTTGAGTCCGATCTTCTTCATGATCTTGATCGTAAGGATTGAAGACTCCAACATCATTTGCAAGAAGGCCTTTTTTATTCCAAGGGAGGTCTCGATAATGCTGCATTTCCATTGTACGTATGTAAGGAAATTTTAGGATTTCAAAATAAGGTGAGGCATCGAAATCTTTTGGTGTATAGAGTTTGGGATTTCTTTGATAGAGCTCTACGACTCCAGCAACGTCAATTTGAATGAGAGGAAGGATAGGGAATTTTACGCGTGAAAAAGATTCTGCAATCATTGTGGAACAAACTGTTTTTGTTTGTACGCCTGGTTTATAGGAAAAAAGAGAGGAGCGCCATCTTTTCGGGATAAAAGACCATGGTAATAAAAATCGGGCCAAATCTAATATTTGCACAATATCATATTTAGCCCCCCAATGCTCCAAAGCAGCAGTAATGACCTGCTTTGCATCACTTCTCAGCAAGCCTCTTGGCCGACATAATCGAATATTATATGTTCGGTAGTATTCAAGAGGATTTAAGATAGTCCCTTGCCCCATATATCCCTCGATAAGGATTTGCGTTTGGGGTTCGACCCATGGAAGAGCTAAGATTTTCTGACGCATTTCGGGATTACTAATTTCTTCAGCACGCCCAAGGTATAGAGCGGCATGTGCCCATGGACTGAGAGTAATTTGCTGGATAACACGAGCAATAATATTATGGCCTTCTACAAGAACCACATCGCAGGGTCGAATTTCCTGTTTGACTCGATCGAAATCACAATAATATTGAGGTTTTTGTGGCTCAAAACGCAAGAACCACTTCATCAGTTTACGCGCAATCCATTGCATCAGGGATTCTCATTAAATAAAGAGCTCTATGATTACAGACTAGCTGATTTCGTAATAATTCGCATTCTTTTAGAAGAAAGTTCGCATATGCAGCTTGAGAGTTTTTACACAATGCTGCATATGATTTATAAGTTGCAAGATTATATCGTTTTATTGATGAGGAGCTGAAGAGTCTTTATTATTTTTTTGATGGAGACTGTCTGATGCATTGTGACTCATTAAAGTGGCTGCCCTTTTCGCTTTCTCTGCACGCTGCTGACGAAGTTGTGTGATGGTCGAAAACTCTGCTCTTGATTCTTTCGAAGTATTTGATGTATTAGGAAATTTTTCTAGCCTATTCTTCTCTTTTTGTTCTTCTAGCTCCTTCTTCTCTTTTTGATAATATTTGCTCAGCGCTTCAAGCGGAACACTTTGTATCATTACTATCGCTTCATAAGGATTATTGTGATACGCCTGATGCACGTTATGTGCCTTTGGATGTGCATTTCTTACGAAACGGGAGTCGATTAATTCTATCTGCAGATTCTTCAAACAGTACCGCTCAGCTTTAATTTTTTGAATATTTGGATAAGTAAAAAACATACTCATAATGCGTGTAAAGAGAGGTATTTGATTGTATTTAGTATTCAATATCTCTAGTCTTTTATTAACAATCCAATTAATGAGTATATTCTCGGGATTGAATGGAGCTATCGCTGTATCACCATTGAGAATGTTATATAGTTGAGAGTAGGCCTCTGCTAATAATCCATCATCATAGATCATCTCTTTATTCCGATCGCGATTTGGATCATTCCTATCGAATTTTGCAGCATATATTCGATCTAAATATGGCAGCTCTAAATATTGAATTAACAGATCGGTCCAAAACTCTTTTTCGTTTACATCCATACGACCCTCTCCATGTTAACTGCTTGATATAGATAGTTATGCATTTTAAATATAGTTCGATCACTCTTTGCTCTATCAGAGAGCGATCGCTCCTAGCCTTAACGTCTTGTTATTACAATGCATTAAAAAATGCACTGTAATATTTAAGATTCAGGATATTTTTACCTCTGGCCTATAACACCGAAGGTTATGTGGCGTGTTATTGATGAGCACTTTACCTTGGCTCTTTACTATGTATTCTACGTACTAACCACCACCCTTAACATCAGACCCCCAACTTACAGTTTTCTTTTTCTTAGCTTTTACTTCCTCGTGAGTGGTGTTTGCAGCATTCTGACTTAATGATGATGCATCATGATGCGGTGCTTCGGTTACACCATTCTTCTGCGCTACCAATTTGAGAATTTCTGCACGCTTTAGTTTATGATTAGAATCTTCAGGCTTGTATATGTATTCCTCATATGCTTTTTTTAATGGCTGTTTACGCAAAAAATCTATTGCAGATACAGGGTATTCATCAGGGTCGGGTTTTGGCACTATTGACTTGAGCAATGGAGCCTCAGATCGCTGATTACGTAACACATCCATTCTTTTTATTTGCGATTCTAACGAAATGACTTCTTTAAAGGACTCCGGGAAAAATGTTTTTAAAGGGCTGAATATTCTTATATAAAAAGGAATTTTACTATATGCCACATATAATTGATCCATTAATCGATCACGTTTAGCATTCACAATCCAGTTAATGAATATTAAATCAGGATCGCCTTGGAATGCAGTTGCGATATTTAACTTTTTTCCATTTTTTATATTCGACTCATGCTGTAATAATTTATTAAATGCAGGCTGCATTATATCATCCTCAGTAATTAATGTTTGATTAGTGTACTTATCCACTGATCGGTCTGGCCGTACATCTTCAAAATTATTATCCAAGTACTGTGCTAATGTTTGTGTATTATCCTGCTCTGCATTATTCATAAAATTCTCCCGTAAGTTGATAGTAATTTTTGGATTTAATACTGTTATATATGTGATTGTTTTTCCATATATATGGTGACCGAGCCTACAGGGATTCCGAATTTCTTCATATACGAACGATTCATAACGACGTCTTCACTCATCATCCACATCCAGTCATCGAACTGGACATGATAAGGCTTACCATCAATAGGGATAGTCATTGTATATTTCCATTTAGCAGCATTACCTAATGTTTCTCCGATAGCTGTACCAACGATATCAGCAGCATGACCTTCATAGAGATTTTCAGAGATTTTTTTGATATGCCAAAGTCGGTCTTGGGTTTGCCCATCATCATAAATAAAGTGCTCTTCGAGGGTGCCGGCATTATCATTCCAGGTACCTATCATTTGAATTTCAAATCGACGAAGAACGACACCACGCCAATCCTGTACCATACCCCATGCATGAATTGGACCATTAAAATAGACCTGCATATCCATACGAGGTGTGGAATTTTTATAGAATAAAAGGCTTGGTTGAAAAATAAAACATGAAGCGATTATCAGGATGATAACGACTGCAAGGTATTTTAGAAAACTAATAATCATGATGGGCTCAAAATAACATATTGATATTAAATTATATCAAATGAATACGATTTTATTTTGAGCCCATGATTTATGAGATGCTCTAGATTGTCATTTGATGATTAAGTTGTATATCCATTTTATGTTTTCTTGTACACCCAAGAAACTGAATATTGATGTAACTGATTATGCTGATATTGCGACACCTGTTGAGAGAGACTCGCCAACACCTCTGTTGTTTTATTTTGCTGAAGACT
>VGTX01000079.1 GCA_016874315.1 Gammaproteobacteria bacterium
CTCTAACATGCGCTTAGTTTTGATTCCAAGCGAAAATGAATCAGACCTAAGGGAAATCCCAGACAACATTAAAGGGGCTGTTCAAACGAAACTTGTGAGCCGTGTCGAAGAAGTTTTGGATGCAGTCTTTGGTGCAAAGTGGTCTCTTAAAGCAACACCGATGGAGTAATAGCAATGACTTTTGCACTGTGGAGAGCATTAGCGGCCTTGGGCGGGTACTGTTTAATTTCACAGTCTTTAGCCTGGCTTTTGATTTTTCAATATACGATTCATGCATACGATAGCGCTTGGCAAATTGGATTGATTGCAGCTTCAGGGGCCTCTGGTTTAGCATTTGCTCAGCTTGTAAACGATCGGATTTTGTTTCGGTATGGACCCTATCGCTTATACTGGGTGTGCTGCGCCGTAATTGGGTTGCTTCTTTGGCAACTCAGCGCATTAAAAATACATTTCCTTTCAGATTTAATTGCTCGCTTTATCATTGGTTGGTCTGATGGTATGGTGTTTTTAATTATTGAAAGTTGGATTTTGTTTTTAGCGCCTGCTGAGCAGAGAGCCTCTGTGCTTGCATGGTATCTTGCGGTGTTATATGGCTCTCAATTTTGCTGCCCCGTCCTCGCACAATATCATCTCGATGGCACCCCTTTAATTGTTCCTATTTCATTTTTCGTGCTACTCGTGGCTAGCATACCCATTCAAGGATTAAAGCCGTTTTTAGAGCATCAAGAAGCCCCTAGCGGATGGCCTGTTTTTGCGGAATGGAATTTGGTCATGCTCGGTGGTGTTGGTGCCGCACTCTGCGCTCTCTCTGGAGTTTTGCTGCCGTCTTGGACTGCTTTCTTCCCAAGTATTCTTTTGTACCATGGCCTACCCAAAAAAACTGTGCAGTTTTTTTTATTAGGTGGCATTGTTGGGCAGTATGTAATTATTGGTACTGAAAAGTATTGGAATGTTTCCAAGCAAATTCATATCATGACCTCTCTCGGAATTCTTGCTTTATTGCTAACAGTGTTTTCCTTTGAAGGGCACATGATTGAAACACCCTATTTGAAATATTTTTCAATATTTCTTCTTGGGGTTGTGAGCTATTGTTTATATGGTCTCGGTATGGCCAAGGCGATTGCGAATGTTGCCCCTGAATATTTGGTTCGAGCTAACAAAACTTTTCTCTCATGTTATACGCTGCCAGCGATTTTGAGTCCCGCATTCTTTGGACTCTTTGCAACACAGCAAATGCAATTTTCTATGCTCGCTACAACCACTTTTCTGGGTTTTTTGACTGTTCGTTACTTTAATTTGAGAAAATTTTAAAAAAATTGCAAATATTCATATAAAACCATTGACGCGGATTCGCTCAATCTGGTATAAATTATGAGGTCTGCTGGACATCGGATGTAATCAAATGCATCGGACGTTCGGTTTCGATTGGGTGCTTAGCTCAGCTGGCAGAGCATCGCCCTTACAAGGCGAGGGTCGGGGGTTCGAACCCCTCAGCACCCACAAAATGGAGCAGTAGTTCAGTTGGTTAGAATACCGGCCTGTCACGCCGGGGGTCGCGGGTTCGAGCCCCGTCTGCTCCGCCACTTTCATGATGAAGGGAGTCGGACCATGCTAGCAGCTATGAGACAAAAGCGATTTATAAAAATTGCAAATATTCTTTTCGGTTTTATGGCATTCTTAATGGTTGCCACACCTATCATGTCTTTATTTCAAAGATCTTCTTCAAATAATCCTGTAATTATGCGTAGTGAGCATCGTGCTCTTGTCATGTCTGATTTAATTGGACGCGATAGAGGTATGCTTTTCCAGACGCTGATGGCTAATAGTAAAAAATCTACACAGCAGCTTACAGAGATTGTTAATCAATATCTCAAATCATTTGTATACGAAGATATTCGTCAGCAATATGATTTAAATATTTCCGATCGTCTTGCTTGGAATTTATTTATCAGTCAACTCGGTCACGATTTGAGTGAATCTCAATACCTTGCAATTAATGAAGCGATTGCTAAAAATTTCTCTTCCCGTGCGCAGTTTCTTTCTGAATTTAAAACTCAGCTCGTCATGCAATCCTGGCAAAATACAATTGCACGCCTAATGAAGCCTGTGAATGAAGTGAAGGGCGCATCAGATTATGAAGTGCGTCGTTACCTTACCCAATATTCTTTTTCTCCCCGGGATTTTCATTCTGAAGTTGAGCAACCTGCAGAAGAGGTCTTACTCGCTTTCTATCGTAATCATTCCGATCGTTATTACTCCGATCCGACATATTCAATGCAAGTGGTATTAATCGAGCCACGATTAATTAACTTAGAAAGCATTGCTCAAGATTTGAAAAGTGAAGCGTATGCTCAATTAAGTGCAATCCAAAATCAAAATGATGATGCACAGCTACCCGCCTCTTCTTTTGAGCTTCAAGATAGAATTGTTGCAAAACTTCTATTAGACGCGCAATCGAAAGAAATCTCAACTCTCGCCGAATTGAATGACTTTTTGGTTCAGCAGGGTGTCGTTTGTGATAGCGAGCATGTTTTTAACTTCGATCGCGCAAGTGAGCAAACTATTACCGAGTTCTTTACAGATTTGCCAGAGGCGTATTCAAATATCCAGATGCAAGTTGAAAATCAAAACATGTACAGATCTGCACTGGGTTCAAATCTTGTTTTTATGCCGTCCGATCGTGGATTCTGGGTGGTTGATATTACAAATTATGAGCCAGAAAGTCTTCTCGATTATACCCGCGTTCGCACTCGTGTGTTACATGATTGTGTAGAAGAGCTATCAGCTTTAGCAGCGAAAGATGCAGCCAAAGCTGCATACGATCGGTACATACAAACTGGTGAGAAACCTCTTGGAGCTCTTGTTTCAAAAGCTCACTATATTTCCGATCGGGTTCTCTACGATCAGAGATTCCCTGAAGAAGTCCGCCTTAAAGCTGCGGGGCTCGTGAGTGCTGAATATTTACCAGAAGAATCGATTGCGCTGATTACTCAAGCTGCTGATGAAGGGGCGCGCATTATCATTCTCGATAAAATTGAGCCTATTCAGCCGGAATTAAATCCAGCATCACAGCAGCTCGGTCAATCAGCTCATGATGTCAACTGGCATGAAATGGCGTATCAAAAAGCCGCAATACAAGGGCTCGATAACTGGTTTAATGCATCCTTTCATTATCAAATTGAACCCGCTTTTTGGGAAATTGTGACACCAGCCCTTCAAAGAGCTGATGCACTGTAACCCCCATCAGCATAAATAATCTGCCCGGTAATTGCAGAGCTGTAATTACTGAGCAGAAATGCTGCAGTCTCTCCAATCTCACGTGTGGTGATGTTGCGGCCTAAAAAGCTGCGTTCTTGCGCTTGTTCCATCATTGATTTAATCCCTTTAATTCCTGAGGCTGCAAGAGTCTTGATAGGGCCTGCGGAAATTGCATTCACACGGATACCACTTGGCCCAAGATTTGCTGCAGTGTAGCGTACAGCGGCCTCCAAGCTCGCTTTAGCTAGTCCCATGACGTTGTAGCTTGGAAGCGCGCGTTGTGAGCCTAAGTAGGTCAACGTAAGAGCCGCACTTTCATTGGGGACTAGAAAGGATTCAAAGGCCTTGAGAAGGGCGCAGAATGAGTACGCTGAGATGTCATGAGCTTTTAAAAAGCCATCTCGAGTAATCGCATCTAAAAATCGCCCTTGCAATTGCTCTGGGTCTGCATATGCAATCGAATGCACAATTCCATTAAGCTTGCATTCAAGGCTCTCAACAGCGCGAATACACTCAGCAAGCGATGCTTCATTTTGAACATCACATTCTATGGTTGCCAATGTATTCCATTGATGACCATATGTCTCAACACGCTCCCGAAAACGCTCGTTTTGATAGGTTAAAATGAGTTTGGCTCCATAGTGCGAGAGAACTTCTGCTATCCCATAAGCAATCGAGCGCTCTGATGCAATTCCTGTGATTAAATAAATCTTGTTCTGAACATCATGCTGCATAACAATCCTTTGAAAATAAATCATTTCTTACTACCATACTCAATAAACATATAACTGAATAGGGCCCCATAAACCAGAATAAATAGCATGATTGAGAAGTGAAGTAGACTATAAATATTCAAATTTATTGATATTACAACTCTAGTCTCTTGATTTTTTTAGACATATTATATAACCTGTGAGCGGTTAGAATTTAACTTTCTGTCTTTTTTCGTGTATTATCAAGTATGATAAGGAAAAATTAGAAAGAAAATGGGCGTGATAAATAATCTAAAAAGGAGTGTAAAATGCGTAATCTTTCATTAGTAGAGCTTGCATGTGTTGATGGACAAGGCCCAGATGAGCGTAATTTCCGTGCTGGTTGGACAACTGTCATGGGTCTAGATGTCCCATATTTCATGCCAACATGCAAAGGCGCTGAAGACATGGTTAAAGATTCTTGCAAAGTGCTAGGGGTTGTTTCCGGGCTAGCAGCTATCGTCAGTGCTTCTGGCGATGCAAGAAAGAACGGTACAGTGCCTTTCAAAACTTTAGGTCTTAGCGTGGTTGCTGCATGTGGATATGCAGGTGCTCAAGGCGCAGCAGTTGATACCGTTCGTAATGTGTATTCCTATATGCAATGGCCAATGAGCTAAGAAAAAGAGTGTCATTGAGAGATTTCCATGTGGCTGCAGACGAGCTAAAATACGCATAATAAGTCTGTAGCTGAGAAGTCTGATATGTCCCCTGTTTCTTATGATGATGTGTGTCAAGCGATTGAGGCTCTGTTATCCGAAAATCAATCCTTGACACTCGCCAACCTTCGCGAAGCCCTCGGTCATCGAGGCTCAATGAGCACCCTCAGTAAACATCTCCAAACTTGGAAACAACAAAAGTTTCTTTCAGATAAAACTGTGACAGTCACAGCACCTCCTGCTCCAGACTCTATCTTTTCTGCTGTGCAAACTGTTTGGCAGCAAATGCAAGGCCTCGGTCTTCAGCAAGTTCAAGAAAAAGAACAAGAAATCCAGCGCCTCCAGGCGAACTATCGAGCGCAGTCTGATGCGCATCAATCTGAGCGGAAGCAGCAAGATGAAAAGTATCATGCGCTTATGGCTGAATATCAAACAAGCCTCGCTCATAATCAATCCCTTGAACAAGAGCATGAGAGCCTTTTTCAACAATACGAGCAACTCTCCAATAAACTTGCCAATGCTCTCAGTGCTATCCAAGGCCATTCAGCAGATATGACATCCTTGCTAGAGGTCCATGCAAATGCTCAAAAGCAAATTGCTGAAAAATTCGAAGAGCTTTCTGCAACATGGCTTCAATATCAACAAGAACAAGAAAGTCGACATCAGGTTGAATGCCAACACATTCTCAAAAAATATGAAGAAACGCTGGCCCAACTTCAAAAACTACAGACTCATTGTGCAAAAATCGAACAAGAACAAAAGCAGCAGCAAAGTCTTGTCGAAAGCA
>VGTX01000080.1 GCA_016874315.1 Gammaproteobacteria bacterium
AAAGATATGATAGAGATTGAGAAGCAAATTATTAAGATTTGGCATCATAACTGTCGCTCAGTAGACTGGAATAAGACATCGTTGAAAAATGATGCAAACGTATTTCTTGGAGGTGAAGTTAGAGAATTGTCTCCTATGGAGCAGACTCAATTTGTTAGCGATCTGCGAGCAATGGGACTCATATCTTTAGCAGATTATATGGAAAGCATAAATCTAGAAAGAGAGCCAATCAAGACTTTACAAGGTGTTGCACAAGAAGAGATGCTTACCCATCGTCCTGTTCAAGTCATTAAACAGCATTTGGAAAAAGAAATTCATAATCCAGCGTTGGCAATGACAACAAAAGTACAGGCTGCTATTAAAGCAAATCCAACACGCTTTACCTTCGATAAAAACCGTAAAGAAGTTAACACAAACCTGCAAGGCGTAATAGAAAACTATGAGCAACTCAATGCCGTTTATCGTGATTATGAATCCCGATTAGCAAAAATTGCAAAGGTTCAAAGCGACTTTGCAAATGCAGCTAACACGAATACGCTATCCCAAGCAGCCCAAAATAAAGCCATGCAAAGTCTTGGTAATTTAAAGAGTGATGCTGACGTTTTGAAGAAATGCTTAGGTGAGGTAGGGGAAAAAATAAATTCACTTGCTGGAAAAAAAGAAGCATCTAATGAGGAAATAGCTCGCATTACCGCTGAAATTACAGGGTTACAAACTACTCTTGCAAATAAAAAAGATGCATTCAATACAGCATCAACGAAATTACGCTCACATCTCGTTGATGCTGCTGAGAAAGAATTGTATCAAGCTCGGAGTAACTTAGATGTAGCTCAACAAAAGCTTGTGGCAGAGCAAGCTAATCTTGCGCATCTAAAAGAGCAACATAAACAGTGCACGGCAATCCAATCAAATATCGAAAAAGCTCAATTAGCAATTGATAACTGGACATCGTTCGTTAACTCCATTGAAGGCGGGATTTATGGTAAACAGGCTGTAGAAGTTCTCGGTAATATGCAAGCGTGCTTGGAAATGAAAACAGAAGCTGTTGCTCAGTTCCAGTTGATGGAAGCTGAAATGAAGGCTGCAGAAGCTGAAAGACTTTATGGTGAAGAATATCAAAAAGATAATGCTTCGCAGTTAGAAGGTATTGAAACCAGACTTAAAAACTCTTTACAAGCCTGGAGTCCATATGCCTTAGCTGGAGGAGCCCTTCGAAATGATACAGCTGGACCGAACACTCATAATGTAAATCGTAAATCTGAAACACTCAGTCATTTGATTGACGATATTCAAGCGGTATCTCATCAGATCCAGGCTCTTGAAGCAAATAAGTCAAAAAACGCTCAAGAAATAGCAAATCTAAAGGCGAGACGCCGTAGAAATGTTGCAGCTATGGCTCGTGTACTGACAAGTGCTTATGGTTTGTCGCATCATGAGGGCGATGAGTTCGATATGCGAAGCAAGGGTTTCAATGCTGAATCTAAGCAAGAGGTGATTGAAGGATTTAGATTCGCCATTATGCAGCCTATAGAGGGCATGAATGTATATATCAATCCAAAAGCATATAACAACTCAACAAATAAAGAAGATCAAAAGCATCTGAACAATTGGAAATCAATATTAGAGGCCACAGAGCTAAAATCGGGCAACACAGAAGAAGTTATAAAAAGCACAAAATCACTTAGACAGTGCTTCTGTGCGACAGAAGAGCTTAACGTCGATAAAGAACTGCAAAATGTATTCGAAAACGCCATGAGTCAAGCGATCGATGAGGTTACGGCTTATTATGCTAAAAATGCAGGCCAAAAGCCTAGGGCTACGGTGGAAGAGCCTCTGCGATTCAACTACCTCGTTGATGCCGGTTCTCTTGCTCAGTTCGATAGAGAATACAATGCGTTCTTGGATGAATGTGCTGCTGTAAGCTGGAATAATTTGCAGAAATCAGGAACAGATTCAGTTAAAGAGGTGGATGAAAGTTTGATAGGGCTGATGAAAGAATGGCATGACCACCGTAAAAAGCTTATCGAAGGGCTTGTACAAGAGCTTGGAGAGAAGCCTGCTGCAGATGTGATAGCACACTATAAGTTCAACCGCAACGTTATGCTTCAGTCCCAGTATGTATATGTGGGTCAAGAAGGACACGTTGGTGCGGTGTCGATTTATAAGGACGGAAAATATGATAAAGCAGTCCTTAGCTTCGGTCAGAGAATGCAGCACATGTTTTATATCATGAACAAATATATGCATCGTATGGCAAGCATCGCACTTCGAGTCCTGACTCTTAGTAAATCGTTCTTGCATGAAGAGAAGTTCAACAACTCTAAGGTTGTTCATCAATTAGTTCAAGGAGATCGTGATGCACATATTAAGGATTCAAAACCGTTGTATAATAGAGGCTCAGAACATCATGGTGTCCTAGTGTTCCGTGCCAGCATGCTGACATCGGGTAAGTCTAACGATGCTGCACCTGAAAAAACAAATCCAACACCCCATAAATAAATTTATGTGAGAGCTATCAAACGGTAGCTCTTATGTAAAGACAGTTTTATGCTTCAACCGCGAGCTCATGAAAATGGGCTCGCATTTTTTTTATCTCGGTCGTGATTGTCGAGTCGAATTGAATCACACTCATTTCCGCTTTGGCTGAGCTCCAAAGAGAATCTCCACAACGTATAATATGTTTGATCATAAATGTTGCTTGACGAGTTCCACGGTACGTTTCGATCGAAAATTCACCAATCCATAAACATTCTCGATCTAAAAAAGCTTCTAAAACCTGATTTGTGTTCGTACAGAAAAATAAACAAGCTTTTAACAGCTCTGACCCAACCTGCAGCGACCATTGTAAGTGATTTTTATCAGCCCCAATCGCTCGCCCTGAGACAGCTTTGCCTATAATCCCAAAGCATGGGTTTGGAAAATCCTTTCCAAATGGCTCAAGAATCGAACTCAGTTCACTAAGTGCATCAATATTACAGACCACACTGAGGTCTAAGAGTCCATCAAAAATAATATCATGGGCTTGTGTAACGTGGGTGTCATGCATTTGAAGCATATCTTGACGACACTCTTCGATAACCGCCGTCTTGAAGGCGTCAGCATCTTTTTTTGCAATTAAAACACCACCAGCTTGGTGATGTCCTCCATATCGAATCATAAGATTAGGAGAGTGTGCTGCCACACGGTCAAATATGCTTTTAATAGACCATCCTAACGGCGCCCGAGCAGAGCCCGATAAAATTTCTTTGTCATGTGGTAGAGATGATAAAAGAATCGTGAGTTTCTTATGTTCTTCACAGAGGTTCCCTGCGGTCACACCATGAATTCCATGATGACCATTCTCTGCTAAAGAAATCACAAGCGCAGGGAAATCAGAACCATATTCATTGAGATGCTTGGTGACTAAAAGGGATTGCTCTTTTTGAAGTTGCTTGCGCGTCTCATTAATCGAAATTAATTCTGCCAATCGTTCCTGAGCCGTGACCATATCTTCGCTTAATAAAAAGTGAACACCGCCAAGCCCATCTCCTAAACGACCACTCGCATTAATGAGTGGAATAATTTTGAAGATGAAAAAATCTGAGTCAATATGCTGTTGATAGACTTGTTTTAAGACTCGCCAACATGGACGACGGCCTTCACGAATCGCTTGAAAGGCATATTTTAATATGATTCGATTATTCACACTTGTGGTTAATGAAACGCAGTCTGCAAGTGTCCCTATCCCCACGAAATCTAGCATAGGCGCTAAGGAGGGAAGCTTTTTTGACCATTGTTGGCTACAGTAGGAGCGCAGACTTGCCATAAGAAACCATGCAACCCCACAGCCTGCAACAAATTTATCAGGAAATCCACAACCTTCTTGCTGTGGATTTAAGACAGCATATGCGATTTTCGGCGGACCTTCAGAGGGAATTTGATGGTGGTCAGTGACAATCACATCAATATTATGCTTTGAAAGCTCTGCAATCGTTGCAGCATCTGATGAACCGCAATCTGCTGTGATAATGACAGAGGGCAATATGTCACTGCTCAAGATGCGCGCCAGAAGTCCTTGGCTAATACCATAACCTTCATTCAGCCTATGTCCAATATAGATAAATATTTTATCCGCAGGATAATCGAAGACATCACGCAACGTTGCGTAAATCACAGCGCAAGCCGTTTGACCATCACAATCATGGTCGCTCAATATGCCAATAATCGATTCTTCTCGAATGGCCTTCTCAAGTCGTATACATGCCTGCTCTAATCCTTTCATTCCATGCGGAAGGCTCAGTTCTGATAAATTTGTCAGTTGCGAGATAAGGCTCGTCGAGACATTGCGGCCTGTACAGATTTTTTCTGCTAAAAGAGAAACATCATTAAGTAAGAGTATTTCTTTGTTGCGAGCACGAACAGTGAGCATGAATTCTCAACATGTACTACTTAAGAGTAGGTATCATAGCAAATTTTTAATAAACGCGCATCTGTGTCGAAGAAATCAAGGAGGGTTTTCTGGAGTTCTTTGGAGATACTACATTGTAAATTATAGTGAAAATAAAAAGATCTCCTTTTGCTATAATGAATTTGAATCAACAATATAGTTACAAGGAGATCGGAAATGAGTATAGAATTATTTAAGCCGTATGTCGATTTTGTATTTAAAGGGATTTTCAAAAAGAGCTAAAAATCTCTCGCGTACCTGATTTGCGCTATCCAAGGGTGGCCGGATGATGCCATTAAGTCAATCACCTATATGGACTCAGAGCTGAACCGGAGCCAGCAAGATGGTAAAGCTGGGGCCGTAGACTTGTTTGTAGAAATCGAAGACGGGAAAAAGATTCAAATTGAAATCCAGGTGCTCAGTCAAGAATGCTACCCTGAGCGAGCTGTCTACTATGCCTCAAGGCTACATGCCAATCAACTGAGGAAAGGGGAGCGGTATGGGGAATTACAACCTCTCATTTGCATACATATTCTAGTGTTTAACCTCTTCAAGGATACGAGAGCTCTCAGGTCATTCAGTCTGTTAGATGAAAAGAGTCATGAAAAATTATGTGACCACTTAAAGATTGTTTTTCTTGAAATAAACAAGGCAGATCTGGATAATAACTTAGAGAATCGAGTCATAGAGTGGGCGCATTTCATCAAGAATGCAGAGAAGGAGAAAAGTATGCTGGCGAAGAAAGACCGGTTTAAAGAAGCATATGAAGAGCTCGAGCGATTGAGCAAAATGCTTGCGCAACCTCGCTTCTTTCAGAGGCGGGTCAAGCAAGCTCTCGGCTTTTGGCCGATATTTTTATTGATTGATTAATTTGTTTTGCAGAAGGCGGTGTTCTTTGATGCTGAATGTAACT
>VGTX01000081.1 GCA_016874315.1 Gammaproteobacteria bacterium
CAGCAAGACCCGCAATGGACAATATCAAACCAATACTTACCATGTAAACTCTGCAAATCGCAATTTTATACTGATGTGATAAGTATTGACTGGATATGTAGATTACGCAACTTTCTGTTAAAAGCGATGTATCAATCGCATTATGTCAGTAAACGCAAGTTGTATCGCTATTTCAAATAAAAAAGGAGATTTAACAATCAATCTCCTCCTTCATGGTATGACATTGCAGAATATCAAATACTTTTTCTGCGCTTCATCTCTGCCCCCTTCTCAGGGAGGGGCACTTCGCTTTCATCCTTCGCGCGCACTCTAGCAGTATCATTAAATAATAGTTTCTGGACAACTTTTACCTGGGTTCCTGAATCATATTCTCTGATATATTTTTGAGAAGATTCGACACTAAAGAGATCGCCTATTGCATGCATCAAATATGTTAATGTTGTAAGAGCATTTCTTAAAAATATCACAAAAGCTTGACGACTGGTTGCTTTAGTATAGTCTGTCTCTATTTCGCCCTTACAATCAACATAGAAATTAGGGAAGCTAATCGGCTTCGAAAACCTTTTTTCATTCAAATTTTGCGACCAATCTTTAATAGGCTGATACTTTTCAAGCAGTTCTTGAACTTTTACCTGCATATCACGATCGATTTTTTCTGGATTAATGTATCTATTTTTCCAATGTTGATCGCACATTTTTTGAAGCTCTTCTTCAAAAGCGTCTTGATAAACTTTATTAAAATCTTTGGACTCCAAGGCGCGACCTGGTTGTTGGCCTTTTTTGTTAACATAAGACCTGGCTGTTTGAAAATGATCGTACAACTCCTTTTTAAACACTGATTTTAATGCAGAGTCTGCGGTAAAGAAATTCTGCAACACTTTGATATCTTTTGCAATTTTAACCCCATATTGCTCGCACATACTGCTAACTATTTCGCGTGCATTTTTATCCTGATACGTATCTTCGCGAGTATAGAAATCCTGCTCAAAAATTTCTGATAGCTCGGTAATAGTGTTATGTATATCGAACTGATTACCATAGACATACAATGGGTTTTCATCTAGAGTCTTTTCATGAAAATTCGCATATAAATATTGGGTTAATAATCTTGTCATTTCACGTGCAAGTATTTGTGCGTACTCGGCCTTCTCTTTTGGACTCAGGAGATCTTGAGATTTTTGTATCTGCTGAGCAATAGTAGAAAGAATTTGAATTTTTTGACCACCTTTCTCCTTCTTACCAGATGGGCCAAAGTTTGGATTCGACACACGGCATATGTGAGCATATCGCGCACCAGCGTCGCATAATGCATTTAACCGCTCCACACGACCCTTAGCGCCTTGACAGGTTTGATCGATCTCTTGAGCTATAGTTTCGATCGATTTTTGACATTGATGTTTAATAAAAGAAAGCTCGTTTACCATGTCATTGCACTGCGTGTGTAATTCATTCTTGACCAATAATCGCAGCTTATCCATAAGCGACTTTGTTTTTACTCGAGAATCCTTTACCTCATCTGAACTCTGCGAAGAATTCAAATCATTATAAGCGCGGCATATAGCGTCAAAATTACTCTTCGAGGGCTTAACTATCATGTCTGCAGTGGTATTTGGACTTAAATACTCATAGTAGTCATCGTAAGCTGATTTAAGATTTTCATACGCCGATCTAATCGGATTGCTGGCATTTGGACCTGATGTTTCTGGTGCTTCTGGTGCTTTTGATGAGTTTAGTGCTTCGTTGAATATACAGAGACATTTTAAATAATAAAATTTCCAAGCGAGTCCATGGGTATTCATGAAGTTTTCAATATCATTTTGCGCTTTCATATCTTCTTCAGAAACCTCAGAATCAGGACTCTCTTCAACATGAAACTTTTTTAACAAATCAATCAAAACTTCGGCTTCCTGAGAAGCTAGTACAGGATGAGTGTCATCTTCGTCAACAACAAAGTAATCCGGCTCTCTTTCCTCTAACTCAAGCATCTCAGAAGTGATGGATACGGCATCGTCATCGTCATTTTTTACACACGTTGTTATTCTTATACACCCTGTTATATATTGATCAAAGCTCGCTTGAACATTTGAAGAGTTTTGCAACAAACCTAGCAGCTGAGATAGCGATTCAGGCTGTAGTATACGATTAATGATTTCATTCAGTTCTGTCTCAGTTAACTCCACGTTAGGGAGAGAAGGGAATGATATCCATTCAATACTCTGCTTAATAGCGGTTTGAATATTATTTTGATAATATTCAAACGCCATCACAGAATTTTCATACTTATTAGAAACATAAACCGTTGGATAATTTGGTAATAATTCATATATTTTTTTCAGTATATTGAGATAATATGTATTCGAATAAGGCTTCTTCTTAGAACTATTCCAGTTATTTAAAACGTCCTCTGCCTTGGTTAGCGCCTGATCGAGCTCACTTTTATTTTTTATTGGTGAATTAAGATTCTTATACATGTTAAATAATGATTCTCTATTATTTTTTTCAATAGAGTACGCAGAATCGTTAAGATTTGAAGCTTCTTTGCATAGCTCACGACCCAACATATAAATTCTACGGAATTCTTTTACTTTATCTGAGCGATTCAATTCAGAATGACATCGATAAATATTCAAAACTGTCTGCTTTAAGAATGCAGGGACTTTTTCAAGATTATTATAAAAAGTAGAAAAATCTTTATCCTGCAACAAATCATTAAAACATACTCTCTCTTGCTCCGAAAACTCTTTATTTAACTTCTTGTTAGCCCCTGCATCTGAAACATTTGTTTGTGTTATAAAGCTTTTTATTTTATTTAGCTCCGACTTAACACGGCTAAGTTTTAATGCTTCCGCCTCCATCTCCGATATCTTTTTTTCTATAGCTTCTATAGTTGAGTAACCTCCGATTATTAAATCAGGCACTACTTTATTCATTTCGTTGATTTTAGAGGAGATAATCGAGATTGATTGACCTAATAAACCTGAATCTTCGAGCTCCATGTTCTTTAATTTTTCTTCTATATATTGATTCAAGAATAATTTCAAATCCTCTATCTTTTTATCATTATCATGATTTTTCGCGGCGATTAGGTAGGTTGCTAACTCATTCGGCCTAGATAATAGAAGAAAGTTTTGTATTTCTGATATTTCTTTTTCTTGTTGCTCTTTGGCAGTGCATGCAAAATTCAACCTATTTTGTATTATTTCTTTTTTTTGTTGTTCTTTGGCAGTGGATGCAACCTCCAACCCATCTTGAATCTTTTTATCCATAACTCGTACACCATTAATTTATAAAAACTATCTAATGGTTTATGTAGAACATCGAATCAAATAAGTTTTATATTTTTTGCAGTTTTTTTAAATTCAAATAAAAACTCTTATTCGTGCAAATACAAAATATTAAGATTTTCAACGTGTTCTTTGATAGCTTTGTTATTAACGTCAATATTCTTATGGTTTTTGGGAAAAAGTATTTTGCTTATTCTGTGGTTTATTTATGTGAATATGATGTTTATACACTTTTTTTTCAGATATAACCTTGTGGTTCTCACCGTTATTATTGAATATGGTGAATAGTCTGCGAGTCCTCTAACATTTCTTCAATTTTCGTCCACTGCTGATTTATCGAATATTTTTGCATCATGATTTGATAGGCATTTTGAGATTTTTGCTGAGCCTCAACAGGATGACTGATAATCCACTGCCAATGACTATATACTTGCTCAAATACATCATTGAGAGTATTCCGATCTGTAGAAACACTGATATAAAGAATATTATCGCCAAAGATTTGTTCAATCAGTGGCATCCGATCGCATATTATTGGAACCTTTGCGGCAGCGCATTCAAAAATACGCGCGCTTGGAATATTATTTTTGTAATGCATAGCGCTATGCAAAACGAGCGCTGCCTGATATTGATGAATGGTTCCGAGAAAAGCTCTCTCATCAAAAGGAGCCATACCTCTATAGGAATGCACATAAGATTGCCACGTTGCGCTCGGCCCATAGACGCTTAATAACCCTTTTTCATCGAGTTGTTTATAGAGGTGAATATATGCAGGACTTTTACGTAATGGGTCCCATAAATCGCCGCAAAAGAAGATTTTTTGAATCTTTGTGTCAATGAATGCGTCTCTCTCGATGGGATTGGTTGTGTGAAAACCCTGGATAACCTTTCCATTCATTGATGGATAGTCCGCAACAATTCTCCGTCCATATGTCTCTGACGCCCCCACAAGTAACAAATCATACTGGTATAACAACGGATAAATATGATAGTTACATGCATCGTTCAAAAAAAATTCTGGATTTGTGAGCATAAGTACGGAAAGAGTCTTGGGGTGTGTTTTGACATAATCATGAAAACTTAAAATTAAGCTCGGCTGAAAAGACTCTAGATGTTCGCGACAAGCATAGATTTTTCGAAAAAAACTTTTTTTATTAGGAATAACGGATATATCACGTTTATCAGGAACATTTCCAATCACAAGGATATCGTATCCCCTTTGATAAGCACTTTCTGCAAAGGTAAGTGCTGAAGATTTATCACCAAGACCACTTCGAAAGATAATAGCGATTTTCGATCGCACATTTAATTCATCAGAATGTATATACTCTTTTATAAATAACCCCTCTGAAGACGTTTGAGCTTTAAAGTGAAGTATAGCCAACGCAGATATCATCAATAATATCAATTCTATTATTTTAGGAGATACTTTCTTTATAAATTGTAGCCACATACCCCTTTCTCACGACTCTTATGCTGGATTAACTCGACACTAACAGATTTCTTCTTCTATTCTTTATGTGTAGCAGATAGAGTTATAGAAAGAGAGGTGCGCTATGCAATCATCTGAAGATCGGACAAAGAGCCAAACACAATCGCTGCGCGAGGTCATTTACTCTGATTGGCAAATTATTTTTAAACAATGTCAGTCATTATGCACGCTTGCTGGGGCGATGCTATCAAAATCTGACTGGATTGGTGCAACAAGTATTTTCCTTCTCTCGACTGTCGTTGTTATTGTGGCATTAGTTGTTGTATGTGCTTCTCCGCTTATATCGATTCAAAAATATTATAGCCATAATGAATCTTTTCAAAGTAGCTTAGCAGAACACTAATACAAGGGTATTATTGATTAATGAGTTTAATAAAATAATTTCCGCACGAAAGAACGGAAAGGAGTGCTGCTACTCCCAAAAGGCTATAGCTTAACATCCATAGTAAAGGGTAGGAAGATTGAGGAGAGAGCATTAACCCGCCAATAGCGACACACTGTGTCGCTGTTTTCAGCTTGCCCAGCCAGTGCAC
>VGTX01000082.1 GCA_016874315.1 Gammaproteobacteria bacterium
TCGAGCAGAAGGCAAGGCAGAGGGTCGAGCCGAAGGCAAGGCAGAGGGTCGAGCCGAAGGTATGGCTGAAGCTAAGCGCGAGCTTGTCCTAAAAATGGCGCGTAAAGGGATGAATCCTCAAGAGATTGCAGAACTTTGTGATCTGGATGTGCAGATTGTGTACAGCATCTTGCAATAAATTTTCCACTTACAACTAGTTATCTATTTGTATATATAATGTGATATTGCACGATAATTTGAAGTAATAAAGCAGCGGCGTTTATTTAGCGCACTGCTTTAGAAAAATTATTAATTTTATTGAGCTATTTCTCTTAATTTAGTAAACTGAGCCCAGGATTATTAGGCGTTTTATATGCCCTACTCAATCTGTAAAATTTATTTTGTCTAAAATGATTTAAAGGCGGTTAGTTATGCATGGTTTAGATTTTTCAAGCGATCACTGTCCTATTGCGTTGCGCAAGGATGGGCGCATTGTTGATTTGGCTTATAAAAATGAGCAAGATACAATTCCCAATGAACAATCCATAGTCTACACCACCGATACTGATGGCCTTGAAATTTTACGACACTCATGTGCGCATTTGCTCGCACAAGCTGTCCTCGAGCTGCATCCTGAGGCTAAATTAGCAATTGGACCCGTGATCGAAGATGGGTTTTATTATGATCTCGATCTTGCAAGCACACTCAGTGAAAATGAATTGGATTTGATTGAGCAAAAAATGCGTGAAATTGCATCTCGCAATCTCAAAGTCCAGCGTCATGAATATGACCTAAAAGATGCGATTGCACTTTTTCAAAAACAAGATCAGATATATAAAGTTGAAATCCTAGAATCTCTCGATGGTGCTGATCCTGTTTCATGCTATCAACAAGGGGATTTTATCGACTTGTGCCGAGGACCACATGTACCTTCTACAGCACTTTTAAAACACTTTAAACTTATTAAGGTTTCTGGCGCATATTGGAGAGCAGATTCTTCTAACAAGATGCTGCAGCGTGTATATGGAACATGTTTTGCAACCGCTCAGGAACTGGATGCGTATATCAAACGTATCGAAGAGGCTAAAAAACGCGACCATCGCTTAATTGGAAATGCTATGGATTTGTTCCATATGCAAGAAGAAGCGCCAGGGATGATCTTTTGGCATCCAAGAGGCTGGACATTATTCCGACTTGTTGAGCAAAAAATTCGTGAATTCATTAGTGATGATTATCTTGAAATTAAAACTCCACAAATTGTACACCGATCTCTTTGGGAGCGTTCAGGGCATTTAGCTATGTTTGCGCAAAATATGTTTCAAACTCAAATCGAAGATGATTTTTTTGCCATTAAACCAATGAACTGCCCCTGTCATATTCAGGTGTTTAATCACAATATCCACAGTTATCGCGATTTACCGATGCGTCTTGCTGAATTTGGCTCATGCCACAGATACGAACCATCGGGTGCGCTTCATGGAATCATGAGGTTGAGAAACTTCACTCAGGATGATGCACATATTTTTTGCACAGAAGCACAAATACAAAGTGAAGTTGCAAAATTCTGTCAACTTCTCAAAAAAGTATACGAGTCATTTGGATTCCATGATTTCTTTGTCAAACTCGCAACACGTCCTGAAAAACGTATTGGAAGTGATGAACAATGGGATTATTCCGAAAAAGCACTTGCTGATGCACTTGAATCAGAAGGATTAAAATTTGAAGTCTTACAGGGCGAAGGTGCGTTTTATGGTCCAAAAATAGAATTCCATTTGCGCGATTGCCTACACAGAACATGGCAACTTGGTACTGTGCAATTAGACTATTTCATGCCCGAGCGACTCGGCGCACTCTATGTCGACCCAGAAGGAAATAAAATTCCTCCCGTGATGATACACCGAGCAGTACTCGGTTCTCTTGAAAGATTTATTGCAATTTTATTAGAACATTATGCTGGCGACCTTCCTTTAGAGTGGGCTCCTGTTCAAATCATGATCTTGCCTATCTCTGAAAAACATCGTGAATATGCCGCGCATATTTTGAAAAATTTGAAAGAACATGGATTTCGAGTTGAAATAGACTTGAGAAATGAAAAAATAGGATATAAAATTCGGAATCATACACTCAAAAAAGTTCCGTACTTCATTGTAGTGGGCGAAAAAGAGCAAGAATCTCAGACAGTTTCTGTCCGCTCTAAACAGGGTGAGACATATAATAACTTGACTCTGGATGAGGCGGCGGCCTTTTTCAAGGCAGTGCATGCAAAGAATGATGCGAAACAAGGAGAATAATCATTAGTAAGCGAGTTGAAAAACAACACAAGCTCGACCAGCAAATTAAAGCAAGTCGAGTCTGTCTAATTGGTGTTGATGGAAAAAGAATTTCGGATGATATGCCTTTTTGGCAGGCGCTTGAAATGGCTCATAGTCAAGGCATGCGACTTGTTGAAATCAATGGGCAGGCTACTCCTGTGGTATGCCGTATCATGGATTATGGAAAATTTGTTTTCCAACAAAATAAAAATAAAAAATCACAGAAAAAGGCTCCGAAGCTCAAAGAAATTAAGCTTCGGCCTGTGACAGATGAGGGAGACTTTCAGGTGAAACTTCGCAACCTGATTGGATTCCTTGAAAAGGGCGATAAGGTCAAGGTGACCCTAAAGTTTCGAGGACGTGAAATTGCGCATCAAGAGTTGGCTGACAACCTTTTTGCTCAAATTCTCGAAGCAACTGCTGCTCTTGCACATGTTGATAGCCCTCCGAAACTTGAAGGTAAACAAATGATCTTGTTACTTTCACCAAAAACTGGTCAAACAACTCAAACAGCCGTTAAAGCTGCAAATCCTGGTAGCACTCAAGCTGCGCAAGATGCTGTAAGCGATGAAGACGATTTGATTGATGAAGATGACTTAGATTTTGATGAAGATGATACAGAAGAATAACAAAAGCAAATGCGAGTTAGGTGAACTATGTATAAAATCAAAACCAATAAAGCTGCTTCAAAGCGCTTTAAAGTAACAGGAAGTGGCAAAGTTAAATTTACCACAGCAAACCGTCGACACTTATTGACCGGCAAAGCACAAAAGCTAAAACGCCAAGCACGTAATGCTGGGTATATGCAAGCAGGAGATGCTCGTAAAGCGAAGCAACTTCTCGGTCTCATGAGTTAAGATAAGGGGAGCTTAATCTATGTCTCGTACAAAATCAGGTACTGTTACACACCGTCGCCATAAAAAAATTCTAAAACAAGCAAAGGGATACTATGGCGCACGTTCCCGTTGCTATAAAACAGCTCACCAAGCAGTTTGGAAAGCAGGACAATACGCTTACCGTGACCGTAAGCAGAAAAAACGGCAATTCCGTGGCCTATGGATTGTTCGTATTAATGCTGCAGCAAGAGAGTTCGGGTTGTCTTACTCCCGTCTCATCGCTGGGTTGAAAAAAGCGAATATCGATCTCGATCGTAAAATCCTCGCTGAACTAGCTGTTTTCGATTTACCAGCATTCAATGCATTAGCTCAAAAAGCTGCTGCAGCTCTTGTTGAATAAGTCTAAAATCACTCGTTTGTGATTGAAAGTAAAAAGCCCAGTTTTTCTGGGCTTTTTGCTTTGTATGCGGTCTAAAATTAGGGCTTGCTAGGACTCTTCGTCGGTGAAGGTGCGCTTTTAGTCATCTCAGTAAACGCTGTTTTTTTCTTCTCAGCATCCACTCCACTGAATGCGTTGACTTGTGTAGCTAGTGCATTATTTGTAAATTGTGCCATCTCTATCGGAGGTGTCAGTTTGATATCTTGAGGATTGACCCCTAGCTCTTTAAAACCCTTAATCATGTTAGCTAATTTTTCTAAATCGGGCTGTGAGTTACAGTTAAATCGAATGGTTACTTGAGGATTTGGGATATTCTTAATGGTTGCACTTAACACTTCTCTTCTTGCTGTATCTGTGTCAGCTGTTGCATCAAGGGTTCCACTACCAGCTTTGTGTTTGAGACCATTCACTGAATCATCATGATTTGAGAATGCAGTTGTTAAACACGAAAGTGCGTCTGAACTGATGCTGATAGTTGGTGTTGCTTTGCTCGAATCAATATGAATTCCTGCAAAATCAATGGTTTTGGCAGCATCATCTTTCTTATATACGAAAGATTTCCTATCAGTTGCCATACAGTTATCAGGCACTGGGTCAGTAGTAGCGGCAGTGAAAATTGTTGATTCCGATAGATGTTGGCATATTTTCGAGAAGTTATCATTAGCACGCGCTGGTACATCTGCCGCTGGGGTGGCATTGTTCGCTGCATTTGCGGCTTCTATCTCAACTTTTGGACTGGGGGATATTGCGTTAGATGCACCTTTTCCTAGGCCGGCGGCTGCAGGCGGCTGGTTGATGGGCTGTGTTGCGGGTTGCGGGGGATTATTGTTTAGGGGTGATACAGGAGCAGGAGCTTGTGGTTTTGCATCAACACCTTTTTCTTGAGCAAATTTTGTTGTACTAAATGGAGTAGTTGGCGTAAGTTGTGGCTGATATCCAAAGAATTTTAATATTCTTTGACCGAGTGAGTATCCACTCGAGACGGGCTTTGGCAGATTTTTAATATTTTTCTGTACTACTTCCATATGAGACATAGCATTCTCTATTGGAATATCATCTCCCTCGAGATTCTGAAGGTATTTAATATGCTTTTTAATATCTGCTGCAAGATAAGGACTGCGTATAGCTTCACTTTCTAATGTTGCGATAACCGCTGCCTTTAAAACTGTTTGTTCTGTTACATTCGGGCCTTCGGAAAGTTTGGTCAGGTATTTAGTAAATTCCTCACAGCTTTTAGAGCCACATGTGTCTGGATGACTCTTTCTATAATGATCAAAAGAATCCTCCGTTGTTGAGAGACCCACTGTACTATAATCTGGTATATCTTTGGGGTTGAGGGTTTGAATATCCTCAAAAGTCTTCGCTAAATGTAATAGTGCATCGTTGCCAGTTGCAGCAGGAATTTTAAGCTGATCGAGTCGCCGATTAATATTATTATATAGTTTCAATTTATTAGAATATTTGCGCTGTAAGGTTTTGAGCTGAGAAATGATTTTTGCACGGGCTTCATCGCTCAGGTGGTTATCGAGTGCATTTGGGTCGATTAGATCCTTTAATTCTGTTTCAAATTTCGCCTGAAGCTTGGAAATATCTTCTGGCGGAAAGAATATATTTTTAATGCGCTGAAACAGTGTTGGTTTTTTTTTCGGTATCGTTTTCAGCATTGGATTTCTCAGATGTCTCGTCACTTTCTGAGGCTTTTTTATCAAAAATAAATGATATAACTTTTTGATAGAGA
>VGTX01000083.1 GCA_016874315.1 Gammaproteobacteria bacterium
AATATCATATGAAACATCATATATTCAAACGAATAGAGTATTGATTCACAGATATAATATTGAGCAATGAGCAAGACTATCCATTTCCATATTAATGGATAGGGAAAAGCGACTGGATGATTGGTGCTTAAGGTTTGAATGATATGATTCAAATCAGATAATTCTATTTCTTTTAGTGAGAAGTTGCAGCCATATTTTAGTGAGAGCTCATGCAAAGATTGCCCTTTGGCAAAAGAGCGAAATAATCGTTTAAAAAATATGCGCATAAGCCATGATGGGTGATACTGAGATTCTAATGATAAATATTCAATCGGGGACATCAAAGTCTGATGATATTGTCCAATAAGCATGTTTGCCTCTTTTAGGATTGGACCACCTAAAAGACTAACGAAGAAAATTCTCATAATAGATCAAAGTCGGCAAATCACCGGGTTTCGTGCAAAAAGCAACACCAAATAATAATTCATCAATGAGCTTATAATCTTGCCGAAGGCTAGTCTGGATTTTTGTTTTCAATATCTCACTTGAAGTAGCATGACACGTTGTGAGTACTCGAATACTTGACCATGCAGCGAAAGCGAGCTGTCGCCAATCTTGCTCGCGTCGGATTTCACCAAAACCGAGTAGGTCTAAATCAAAACGAACTAACGCTGATGCAATCCGATCGAAATACTGTGGTTTATAAGCCATTTGAAAAAAATTTTGATTGGACTTTTCAATTGGATCTTCAAGACTCATGACAGAATGATTATGCAGATGCTCTTGCGATAACAGATGATAATACAGTGTTGTTTTTCCGCTATGCATGGGTCCAGCAATTAATAATATTTTCTGAGAGTCTTGCCACTGCTTAAAAAAAACCAGATCGGAAGGAGACCATGCATAATGGATAGTGGTATTTTTATGATGCAATCTGATTGTTAGATAATGTGTTGGATAAGGAGTAAATGCAATACGAAGAGCATACCGATCGAGTTGTATATCCACATCTTGAAATTCATCGCGACATTCGGAGCGATAACGCGCATAGAATTTCAAAGATTCAATCACAGATACCCATTGATGACCAGGCAGAGTCTCCTCGAAAACATACTTTCGCTCATTACGATAAATGACTTGAAATCGATCGTATCCGGGAGCGTAGCGTAAATGAATATCATGAGCACAATATTGAGTTGCACGTTCAAGAATATGTATCAGGTCAGGGCATAGCATAGGTATGTTTTCATCGATTGCGATCCATCATAATCACATTCCCATTGAATACGATAATCATCAAACGTTGGAGTTAATGTAAGCTCATAATCATCCTGAGATGAGCGTTCTTTAAGAGCTACAGTGAGAGAGTGTCCGTTCCACTCTATTTCTCTAATCATTTCCTGATCGTAACGTTCTACTTCAATTTGATATTGTTCGGGAAACGATCCTGTCAATAATACTTGTTCGTAGAGTTCTAATTGGACCTCTTGCACGTGTTGGATTACTTTTTGCGAGCGCATTTTGGTAATCAACAACCTATAGCATGGCACAGCATAATGTAAGGAAAGTGCAACCAATGAAACATACATCATCATATCAAGAAAAGAAAAACCAGGTCGACGATGTAGCATAACTTCGATTTATCATAACTCTATGATGCCAATTTATCTTAGAATATTAGAGAGTTCAAGAAATATTTCACAATAGAACCTTTCTTGATATGATGACTGAATATATTCAAATTGAAATGGAGCATTCTCTATGAGTATTAGTGAACTGCATGCTCCCTTTAGGGGCGTGCAGTTCACGATTCCTTCGAGCAGTTTCCTGCAAAAGATTTCGTGCAGAATGACCGAGTGGATACTGAGTTAGCATTGCCTTTAGAAATGATTTTTCTAAGGATGTGTCTATGCATTTGACTTCATGCTCTGTTAAGAGCCGCTTTTCTAAGGCGATAGTATTCAATGCAGTCGATAACTCCGCATAAGACATATGGTAATTAAACATATAAAAAGCCCGTATTAAAAAGAAACAGCCAAGTTACGTGATATAAAGGATAAGACTGTTCTGTAAGAATTTTTTTAAAATATTTCGTGATTAAAAGGCAAGGATATACCAAATTTACACTCATTTTCTACTCGGAATTGTACTACATAACAGGGAAAGTAGGATTTTTGTTTGATTCACTATGTATGCATTTAAAAATTTGGTCTCTGAATATACACTATCTGTACTAGATTTTGCAGCAAACTATGATGTTATCACACCATACATGCCAGCTATTATCATGGGCGTCACTGCTGGAGTGTATGAGTCTATGGCTAGCTATAAACGCCGCGCCGGAATCACATACCACAACATCGATCAAACAAAGTTAAATATTGTGGGATTGCTAACTAATCGAACCCTTTCTAACTATCGCACTGCAATGCGCACAACCCTTGGTGTCACAGTCTATTGGATTACAGGCATGTTATCTCCTTGGCGCACATATTTTATTGCCGATCAGATTTACAATTCGGTTCAACAGTCACCCTACCAATTTTACGATCCTCAAAAAACACTCGCCCCCTTTTTCTACCCCAATTTTGTACCATGCCTTGCTGTTAACCAGCAAGATCCGGAGGGCTCTCATCATCAAGACAAATTTTATTTAGTCTATGGTGAATTACTGGAAACCTATCATCATGCATATTACCATCCTATAGAGTATCACTACCCAGAAGAATATGATTCTACTGGCAAGTATCAGTTGATTAAAAATCCATTCACAGAATCAATCATGGCAATACCTGCCGAATCTATTTGGTCAAATATTCGGTTTGGTCTTGGATTATTAGAATTTTCACAAAATGAAAGCGCCTTGACTGAAAATCCAGATCAAAAAGACAAAGAATACCTCGATAGAAATTGTGAATGTTTTGAAATTATTAAACAATTCCAGATCAAGAGATACAGCACTCCAAAACAAAAAAACATTCTACAACTGAGCATTCCTGCAGATATGCATCATGCAGCAAAAGAACTTCAGTCGTTAAGTTCTTATCTTGCAAAGCTTTCTGCAGATACAGAAATTGTTATTGCCCAAGAGTGGACCACCACTGAGACACATCAATGCGCTGTAAGCCTTTTAAAGAATATGCGGAATATAAATAAAGATATTTTTGTTCGATACCAGGATTTTAATCCTAAAGCCTCGATTCCAAATAATCTGAGTCAATATGCTAATGATATAACCACAATTGGTTTTGATAATGTTAATCTCGAAACGAGTTTTTTAAACACGTCTGGGTCTAATCATATTACGCATCTTAGCTTGGAGGCGCCAAAAGCCACATGGACAGCGCTAGCGAACACAGTAAAAGCCTTCTTCTTATCAGAGTTTCAAGAAGAGGTCTTTCTTTTTAGTATCGATCGACTCTCTGCTGGAAAAAATATTGCCCTCTTCTTAAGCCCATCTGAAGGGCTACAACTCCTCAAAGATTTCGGGAATGTTGGATGGAAGCTCACGGTGCTTCCTGTAAAAATGCTGTTTCTTGGTATCGGTGCTGCATACCTATATTTTACAAAAAAGAATAAAACTCTTTTTGAATTACATGGAATAACGCCTGATGGTCCATTTATTACGCACCGTCGGCCACTTAATAAACATACGATTCACTCTAACGATCGAAATAAACACTCTGCACCCCAATCTGGTGAAAAATACGTACCCAAAACAGACGCTCCATCTGTGAATGAAACAGGCGCTCCATCTGTGAATAAGAAAAAGTCACCGCATTGACCAATAGTCGGTTTTCATTCTAATCTGGAGAGATGGAAAACGAACGGTGTAAACATTCATGAGTCTTGTATCTGCGGATTTACAAAGTTGCAGTTTCATATTAAGAAACCAAACAGATCTTTATTGTCAAAATACTCTCATTACAAGCCCCTGCCTCGTCAAAAGACATTCACAGCAGATTTATGATGAGAATAGTGGGCATGCGAAAACTCTTTGGGATTTTATGGTTAAAGATTTTCAAGCAGGGACATTAATCATTCTTGCAACAGAGCAGCGCATTTCCCAGGCCCTTTACGAAGCCTGCATGGTCTGGGCACATGAGAATCATTGTCAGTTTGATTGGCTTCCACTACAAACAGCCTGTGGCTGTCTGTCGATTTGGATACGAGAGCAGCGATTATTCCAATGCCTACTTATTCCCCCACACTATTCTGTGAGAGAAGATCGGCTTTATCCACGAGTAACATTAAAGACTGTAAACAAAGAAGGGCAATAAAACAGTAGAAAACATAGGTATGTGTTTGAATAAGGTATTTTTGATACGAGCAATGACCTAGGACATATCCAACAGCTTGCAACATCGCAATGTAATATAAAATAGAGGCTCGCGATTCTATGAGAATATTTTTAGTAGATTCGCACACAAGTATTAATTGAACCGCATAAATTATACATAATGATAGAATCATGAGCGGACTAAAAAATGGGTAATATATTGCTCCATAAGAACAGGTCAAAGCTGCTATCAAGCTTATAAAGCTTAACGTTTTTAAATCTGAACGAATAAAATCAAAAATCTCGTCATGATGATAGTATTTCCACGCAACAACAGCGCTTATTAACAATGGAAAGAATCGAAACAAGGCGGTCAAGCGGTCATATGTGAAATCGAGTTGTTCAGTCCAATGAATATAAATGTGCTCAAAAAAGTAAACCATCAGGGCAAGTACCATCACAGCCATCATATTAAAAAACATACTTAAATAAAACGGTGTACTACGAACTTGATGTGCCTTTGTTTGAAAAGAATGTTGAATGATTAATCTTTTCAAAGAACGACTTCGAGCGAGCGTATTAGTCCAAATAAAACATCCAATCATCCCAAGTCCAACAAGCTGCAATCCCAACACCCAATATTCTAAAGGGAGATGCTCAAAATTAAGAAAATGCTGTACGAGATATTGTGTCCCGATTGCAATAAACGCAACGACTGCAGTCACCCAAGACAAGCCAGGCTCTTCTGCCCACAACACTGTATGCGCAACACTGATACAGGACATGAGGCCTCCGCCAACACCAAGCATGAGCACTGTCACGGCCATTTGATATTCTTGTAAATGAGAGCAGAATAAAAACAGTAACGACCCTGCAATAGTGAGTATTTCTACGAGCATCAGATCGAAAAGAGGCCCAAGCACAATCGAAATCCAGGCATGTATTGCACATGAAGCCACGAGGACATGCCATTCGAGGTAGGAA
>VGTX01000084.1 GCA_016874315.1 Gammaproteobacteria bacterium
AAGAGAGTGAGATAAAATCTCTTGCTCATTCCTCAGGACAGCTGAATCAAAATCAACTAACAGCCCCAAAACCGTTTGATTGCAAAGTTCTGTTGAGTATTTTTATAATGTCTCGAATGTATCTGTTCACGTTTATTCTTCTTTTTGAGGTATTAAAAAAATGCCGCAACATTATACCCATTGTGTCCTATGTATAGAATACAGAATCTTATTCGAACATAAATTATGGAACATCAATTTCTTGACACTCAAAAACACCTGCGCATGTGGTTTAGTGGCAACCCTAACGAATTTATGAATCTAGAAAATGAGCATCGTTGCCGTCAATTTCAAAAAACCAACCCTAATGCTCAACTCACCATCATTTACTCTTCAAATCTTTTAAGTAGCGAAGGGTTAGCGCGCAAAGCACGCTTTGAAAAGCTTTATCCTAATATCAAACTCATTGATTTCGATACTGAGTTAAAACAACACTGCGCGACAGAAAAAGAAGAGCGCATATTCCAGATTGCTGAAGAAAATCTTATAGCATTTAAGAACCGAGCAGGAGGTAACCTTGCAGTTGTTAGAGATATCCTTAGTAGTTTGCGTTTTGTTGCACAACAGGGCACATACAGCGATCATGATACAAATATTGACGTCTCTCAACTCCCGAAAAAGATGCCCATCCAGCGTGAAATTATTTGTGGGATCGGAAGTCTTCTTACGCCTACAGGAGCGCAGAATTCACTCGAAAATATTACACTCAATAATGATATCATTGGATTTGCAGAGGATGAAAATGGGGAATTAACACCGGATACAATTCAATTTCTGGAAAAATGGCAAGAAATCTTAATTCATGGTCATGATCATCCTATTGATGCAATAGAACACTCTCCCTTTCCTTCATCATTAACAATGCAACTCTCGACAACTTGCGTTCCCCATTTCCATAGAGATCAGGTTAATGGTATTCAATTGCGCTATATGCTGGAACATATAGAAGATAACTTATATACATATATCAAGCACACAACACCATATGGAATACTTCAGCAGCTATGGTCTATGGATCTTCAAGATTCAGAACTTCAAGAACGATTGCAATCTGCAAGTGCCAGGCTCTTCAAAGAACTTGCCGATCCAAATCAAATGGACTTTTCAGATGCATGGACAGAGGACGATAAAGAACTCATCGCCTCAATGATAGTATCCGTTTTAATTCAAACAATTCATCAACAAACACAACAATTATCACTTCTAAAAAACCTATTAGATTTGAAGATGCTACCGGCCTCAGAAATATCAGCTATAGAAGCTTATGTAAAATCACTAGAACATCTAAAGTCTGCTGCAGATCGGGCTCAGGCCGCATGGGACAATGATGAATATAAAGAAGTATTTCAAGCACTCTCTCAGCTTCCACCAGACATTCCAAAAGATTTTACGCTCTCAAATATATTGTATAAAGATATGGTTGTTGCAACATCTGGACCATGTACTTTATTAAAAACACTTAACGCTGTGAATGCAAATAGATTAAATTCTGACAGCAACATGATCTCAATCAGTTGTGCGCAGGAATATTCTTTCCAAAACACCCCTGCTTTAGCACGGGCATATCATTCACATCAAGCCATCG
The DNA here is from genome assembly GCA_016874315.1 of Gammaproteobacteria bacterium. Classification (GTDB taxonomy): domain Bacteria; phylum Pseudomonadota; class Gammaproteobacteria; order Berkiellales; family Berkiellaceae; genus LLD-282. Next base: position 1,625 of record VGTX01000084.1, read on the forward strand.
AGTTTCAGACAAACCTTGAAGTATTTTCAAAAAATCTTAAAACTCCAGATGGCGAAATAGTCATTGGATCGAATAACGATGTATCGTGGCTTCCTGCTGGACAAATTGCTCAGCGCGATAGAGAGGCAAAGCTCCTTGATACGATGGCTACGCGCATTCAAAAGCCTATCCGTTCTTATCTAACGAAAAAAGACGCACGCAAACAGGAGTCATCTAACATTGTTAATAAAAACAAACCCAACACCTAAAACGCCTTAATCAATATCAATCATGTGATTACCTATAAAGCAAGAGAATGAGATAAAATCTCTTGCTTCAAATATGAATTTTGTTTCATACTGCTTTGCATAACAATGCAATAGTGGTTTGAACATATGTTATATCTTGCGAGAATACCCTCATTTTCCGAGCTCTATCAATGGAGTCGAATATTGGCTGGAGCATGCATGGCAATATGCATTATTTCCTTACCATATTTATGGGAAATTCGATCGAATCTGCCTCTAGAAGAAGTTCAAGGAATTTCTGTACAGTATCTTTATTTTCATGTGCCATGCGCCATTACAACGCTTTCTCTGTATACGATATTATGTGTTTTTTCATTCTTTACGATCGTATGGAATATCAAAATTGCTTATGATGGAATTTGCAGCATCTTACCTCCGTGTTTTTTATCAAGCCTTGCCACACTGTTAAGCGGAAGCTTATGGGGCAAAGAAACATGGGGGACATTTTGGGTCTGGGATGCAAGATTAACATCATTTTTAGTATTGTCTTTGTTTCTTGGCTTTTTATTAATAGCCACACACATGAGAGAAAGGACTTCGAAATCTTTTCGCCAACTCATTGGAATTATTATTCTGATTGGATTTTTTGATGTTATTTTAACACATTTTGCGGTTGAATGGTTTCAAACATTGCATCAAGGGCGTTCACTCTGGACATCCTCTGGTAATAAAATTGCTCCAGTGTTTGCATATCCTTTATATTTACACACATTGCATACATTATTATGGGCTACGGGCCTTACAGCAGCTCATTTTAGCCACTACATGCATCAGTATTTAGAAAAAGAAAAACACCCTAAGACATTCCAGAGAGGATGGTCTCTGAAAAGTTCAGTTAGTATTTCCAATTGATTCACTGAGAATGATTCAGGATGATGATCGAAGTAATATTGAAAAATCTATAATGGACTAGTGAAATGCATGAATCATTTATTATCGGGTATTATATTGTTTGTTTAGGATATTCAATCTATCTACTTCATCAAATGTTCTTTTCACATCATAAAAAATAGTCTATGAAAATTGAAATTAAAAAAAAGCAAAAACAATCAATTATAGAGATTATTTTGATGCTTATAGGCCTAGGATTGGCAGGATTTTGCCTTTTAAAGGCATACGCTGAATCAATCGATTTGTATAAAACACCTTCGCAAGCGCATTCGATGCCAGAAAAGAAAATTTTTCGCATTGGCGGTATTGTCACTGAAGGGAGTTTATTAAAGACAGGGAATAATATTTCCTTTTTATTAGAAGATGGTTGTGGTCAAGTTAATGTGTATTTTGAGGGTTTAGCTCCTCGACTATTACAAGAGCAAAAAGAAGCCATTGTTGTTGGACACATGGAGAATAACATTTTTTATGCAAAAGAAGTCTTAGCAAAACATGACGAATCCTATCAACCTCAAAAAAAGAGTGTATCATGCCCGGTTTAGAGTGTGCCCGCTTAATATACATATGGAGCATGATAGAGTTAGTCCTTTTGCTTGTCAGATCGAATAAAAGGGATTCGATTGCACGCACTTTGCTTCTCGTTATGGGCGCCTGCATATTAACGTTTGTATGTTTATGGATTGCAGGATGGAGTCATGATTATTCTGTCTATTATGTGACAAAGCATGGCGGTCATGGAGCAGACTGGCGATTAAATTTGGGGTGGTTGTGGGCCGGACAAGCGGGTGCAAATCTGATTATTATTTTGGGATTAAGTGTTGGGGCATACTTTGGATTAAAAACATATAATTCGGATTTAGAGCTCAATCGGCATGAAATGCTTTACATCGTTGGAAATATTGTTTCATTTATGCTGGTATCACTTTATGTCGCCTCACCATTTACTCGCAATCTTCCATTTCCTCCAGAGACCAGATCTGCGCTGAACCCGCTTTTACAAGCTGCAGAACTTAGCTATCACCCCCCTCTTTTATTAGGCGCGACATCGTTTCTTTTTGGGATTGCAGTATCCGATCAGAATCGCAGCATTCAAGATTTGTGGATATACCGAAAATTTCTTTTATATATTGGCTTATTCTTTTTAACGCTTGGGATGATTGCTGGGGCATTCTGGGCATATCATGTTCTTGGATGGGGTGGCTGGTGGTTTTGGGATCCGGTTGAAACCATATCTTTTATTGCATGGCTAGGTGGTATATTGTTGGTACATCAACGAGCACCGAGTTGGCTTGATGGTCGGCTATTATTTTTAATTATTTGGATAGACATTGTTCTTGTGAGAACAAATGCTTTGCAATCCGTACATACATTTCTGACAGATAGAGAGTCGTTATCATGGATTATTTTTCTAAGTGCGAATATTTTTTTATATCTTTTTTCAATTTATAAAAAACGAGGCGATATTCCTGCATCACGGGAATCAGTGATTGGTCTTAGCATGATGTTTTGCATTACTTTATATGGACTGTGGAGTCCGATTATTGCGGCGTGGCGTTTAGAACCCTATCATTTAAGCCCATATTATTTTGAATCAAATCTTTCATTGATTTTACTATGCACGCTACAGAAGTATGAACCTGTGCAACTTTACCGCAGCATTTATCGGGTGTCCTCACTGATAGGCTGGATATTACTTTCTTTTAGTAATGCACTTTTTCTGACATCTACACTGACAGGCATTAGTTTATCACGATCGAAAAGATATAATCGCACAACGGCTATTCACAGCGGTATTGTGATATGGATTGTGCTGGTGATGCTGCAGCGTATTGGGAGCACACAAGCAGACTTCGATATAAGAAAAGAAATTATTTTTCATGGTCTGAGGATAGAGCACGTTTCGCACACTGTAAGTGAAATGACAGAAAGTTATAATATGCAATATCACGATCGAACAACCGATCGACATGGCATTATTGAAATACAGCGGACAATTGATATTGAAACACAACAGCTGATCACACCGATTGTTTATTATCACAATCTTTATGGGATGGATTATGGATTTTGTGCTGGATATGATGAATATCATATTCGACTTTTTTATCGACCATATATGGTTTGGATTTGGATTTACAGTGTCCTTTTAACATTTGTGCTATTCTGGCCAACAATGCCGATGGTTGGAAAAATAAGGGCTCTTTTATGACACCACTTCGTTGGATATTTTTTCTAATATTATTTTTTCAGACTCCTCTTTCTCATGCAGTTGCAGAAATTAGTGTATTAGCT
>VGTX01000085.1 GCA_016874315.1 Gammaproteobacteria bacterium
TTCGCTCGCTAGGTGAATATATTGCAAATCAACTCAAAACCTGTGGACACCTCTCTGAACTTCGTCGCGTTGAATACTATCAACCCGATAATAATCCTTATCCGTTTCAGCCAGTATTGCTGACAGAAGGAGCGGGCGCAATTGCAAAGGCAGCTGTGACACGAGAGGCGTTTACTGCTACCTTACCTACCTACATCATCCCAATCACATCATTGCGTAACTGGTTACTTGGAAAAACACATGTCTCCCCACTTCGCATAAATGGTTGGCATCATCTCATCTGCGCAGGGCGGTCAGTTGGTGTTGTTCTGTTTGAAAAAGGATTTATTTCGCAGCGCATGTTTTTCCATGGATTGCAAAATCTACCAGAACACGCTTCAGAAACTCGAAAAGTCTTTGAAATTGCCCCCAAATTACCAGTCTATGAATAATCAAGTCAAAAAAGACGCCAATATTGCATACAATCCCCTAAAACACCCTAGAAAATAAATATCTAACATATTCACACGCATAGAAATTAATATTTGTTATGTGAGGATCGGATATGTTACAATATTCGTTCAGCAATGTACGACTTCTTTAGTCGATTGTTGTTATTATATATTTTTTATTAATTTATTTTTTAGGAGTTTTAATATGTCAGTTGCTCATCCTGAAGCTAAGGCCCGAATTATTGGTGAATATCAATGTTCCGTTGGCGACACTGGCTCGTCTTCCGTTCAAATCGCTCTTTTGACACACCGTATTCGTCATTTGACCGAACACTTGAAGACCCACAAAAAAGATTTTCACACAGCATATGGGCTAAAAAAGCTTGTTTCTCAAAGAAGAAAGCTTATGAAGTACTATAAGAGAACCGATCTTGCTGCATATCAAGCATTGATTGCACGCCTCGAACTACGTGATATTCGATAATCTTTTAAACTGCCTATCTAATTAACACTCGCAAGGAGTTCAGCGTGACGATTATTGAGAAAAAATTTCAATTAGCTGGTCGCGAAATTACACTGGAAACTGGACGACTTGCGCGCCAGGCACATGGGGCCGTTGTTTTAAAAACCGGCACTCTTATGCTCTTAGCCACTGTTGTGGTGCGCGCAGATTCTCCTCCAGCGTCATTTCTTCCTCTGTCTGTTCACTTTCAATCCAAAGCTTATGCGTTTGGTCGAATTCCCGGAGGATTCAAGCGCCGAGAAGGACCACCTAATGAATCAGAGATTTTAATCTCTCGATTAATCGATCGTCCGCTGCGTCCATTGTTCCCATCATGGTTTACAAAAGAAGTTCAAATCGTTGTGAGTCAGCTTTCTGCCGATGAATCTGTAGAATCAGACACAATGGCGATTATCGCAGCAGCAGCAGCAATGTTGCTTGCGCGTCTTCCAATCACTGAAATCGTTGGTGGTGTGCGGATTGGGTATGGCGAGCAAGGTCTTGTTGTCAACCCAACGCTCAGTAACGCAGGGAAACTGGATTTAGTTGTAGCTGGAAACGGACGCTCTATCTTTATGGTTGAGTCTGTTGCAAAAGAGGTTTCAGAAGAAATCTTAGTTGAAGCGTTAGAGTTAGCACAAAAAGAACTTGCAAGTGTCGAAGTGGCCTTAAATGACTTTGCCGCGTTAGCGGCTCTTTCACAAGAGTCTGATACGACATTGACAGAGGAGCCAGCTCCATCCCCTATTCGTGAAGCCATTACAAGTGTTCTTGCGACAGAGGAAGAGAAATACTGGGCAAATCTTGTTGCTCAAAAAAGCTCAAAATCTGGTCGTCAGGTCGCCCTAAAGGCAATCAAGGCAGATATCGTGGAGCGTTGCGTTGCACAACTTGGCGAAGCATTTGCTGAGCAAGATGGTCCAGCGATTGTATCTCAAGAAATTGATTGGATGATTGAACGCAAAACCTATGCTACTCGCTCAAGACTTGATGGTCGTAAATCTGATGAAATTCGCCCTATCAAGATTGAAACTAGCCTTCTACCAATGTCACATGGCTCGGCACTCTTTACACGTGGCTCAACACAATCCTTAACAAGCGTTGTGCTAGGCACTTCAAAAGATGCTCAGCTTCCGGATTCTTACGATCCGCGTGATGGTAAAGATGGGTTTATGCTTCATTACAATTTCCCTCAGTTCTCTGTTGGGGAGTTGGGTCCAATTGGTAGCCCAAAACGTCGTGAAATTGGACATGGCCGCTTAGCGCGCCGTGCTATTGAAGGGATGTTGCCAGCTGCCGCTGAGTTTCCATATGTTCTGCGTGTTGTCTCAGAAATCTTAGAGTCTGATGGCTCGAGCTCTATGGCTACTGTATGTGCATCATCGCTTGCTTTGATGGATGCTGGAGTACCTATGAAGAGGGCTGTTGCAGGTATTGCAATGGGACTGATTCCTGGTGATAACCCAATGATTCTTTCTGATATCTGTGGAGAAGAAGATGCTGTTGGTGGCATGGACTTTAAAGTTGCTGGAACTGCTGATGGTGTTACTGCTTTGCAAATGGACATCAAGGTTCCTGGTATTCGAGCGGAAATCATGAATAAAGCGCTTTATCAAGCACGCTTGGGTCGTATGCAAATCTTAGAGCAAATGAATCGCGCAATCTCACAAGCTCGGTCTGAAATCGCAAATCATGCACCACGTTTAGACGTGATGCGTATTCGCCCTGACCAAGTTCGTGATGTGATTGGAAAAGGTGGTTCAACCATTAAGATGATTACAGAGCAGTCTGGTGCAACGCTTGAGCTAGCTGATGATGGTGTCTTAACCATTACCTCTTATCATGCGGAAGCTGCTCAAAAGGCAAAAGACTTGGTTCTTCAAATCACTGAGCCCTTAACAATTGGACAATCTTATGATGCTCAAGTTGTTAAGATGCTTGATTTTGGATTTGTTGTAGCAACAGCAAATGGTAAGGATGGTCTCGTTCATATTTCTGAATGTCCATTCCCTTCCTCAGAACTTGCTTCCCGTATTGCACTCGGGCAGAAAATGCGTGTGACCTTAACGCAAATCGATAAGGCCAATAACCGCTATAAGTTTTCCTTGCTTCCTCAACAACCTAATCTGTAGTTAAAGGAGCATCATCAATCCTCAAAGTCGCTCTGACTTTGAGGATTCGTTGATTCGAGCTCTGTAAAATCTCATAAGTTGTTCCATCAATCGTGATGCTTGTGCCGGCTTCAGGTACAGATTCCAATCGTTCAATTAATACTCCGCCAATTGTACTGGCATGCTCACTTTCAATCTCTACGCCTGTGATTCTTCGGAAAGCCGATAAATGTAATTCACCTGGAATAATCCATTCGTTGGGTATTTCTTGAGAAATTTCAGATTCTAAAATAGCAACATCAGTCCCGATAAGTTGATCGAGAATATCTTGCATAGAAATTAGGCCTAAAAGCTCCCCATACTCATCAACAACAAGGGCAATGCGACGCGTTTCTCGCTGGAAATGACGATATTGCACAGAAAGCGGGGTTTTTTCGGGGATATAATATGGTGTTGTCATTACTGTCCGTAATACATCCCGATCGAGTGTTTGCATGAGTAAGTCAGAAAGGCAATCTTGAACTTTAAGAAGGCCCACAATACAATCCATACTCCCTTCAATCACAGGGAGCCATTGATGTGGAGATGAGATTAGAAGTTGAACAATATCCTCTAAAGGAGCTTCAATATTTAAAACAACCATTTTAGGAGGCATGACCATCACGTCATTCACGGTGAGTTCATGTAGCTCTAGGACATTCATCATCATGTCATAATACGACGTGCGTTCATGTTTCAAACTCTCTGAAATCATGAATTTATATTCACGGAAAGAAATTTGATGCTCAGGGTGTGTTTTTTCAATCCCCATTCGTTTAAGAAACCAGATGTTTAAGTAACGAATAATCAATACAACAGGTCGTAGAACCCAAAGTAATATACGTAAAGGGTATGCAACATACCGTGCGCTTTTATCAGGGTTAAAAGTCGCAATTGTCTTTGGAAAAACTTCTGCAACAAGCAAAATCAAAACTGTCAAAATTGCCGAAGCAATCCCAATTACTTCAGGAGAAGCATCATGATGCGTTAAATACGAAGACAAAGCACTTGCAGAGACAATATTTGCAAAGGTGTTTCCTAATAAGATACAAATTAAGACCTCATCTAATCGGTTTAGGAGGTGAATTAATATCTTATTGAGAAGGGATGGTTTTTGTGCTTGTATTTTATAACGATTAAGACGCAAGAGCGCTGCTTCTGATGCAGAAAAAAACAATGAAATAAAAAGAGAGCACAATATCAGGAAGAATAAAGAGATCATATTATAACAATTAGGCTATCCTAGCCTAAAGCATAACTCCGTTAATTATTTTTGCAATGGGCCTTTTATCCTCAAAACTCATTGACTTGTAAGTTAAATTACTGTAAATTGGAAATATATTTTATTTTACAACAAGTTGAGATATTTTTAATGATGCCTTTGTCAGTACCAGAAAACATTGAGTATTCCTTTATTTCCGAAGTAATTGAGGCTTTTATTCGAGATGTGGCTGTATACGATATTAATCATCCAGAGCGTACAATATCTGATAAATACAGTCTTTGCTCAGATTTAATGCGATTGGTTCTTGAAAAAATCACCGAAGCTATGCATTTATCTGGGGTAAATTCCACAGAATCTGATGGAAAAATCGAAAGCTATTTTTTTAACTTGCTTCAAAATACGGAAGGAGAGTCGGCTAAGTATCTCGAGTCCCAGGTAGCGATTATTGTTGAGTGGCTCCCTAAAATTCTTAGCGGTTTAAATCGAGAGACTAATTTTGCGACCTATCAATCTATCTTGGAAATACTCATAAAACCATATAATAACATTATTCGTACAGCTCATGACTTAGATGATAATCGAAGTACAACAGCGATTGCGTATTCAGAACATGACGAAATGATGTGGAATTTTGTTCGGTATACTCTTAATACAGAAGCAAAGGATTTTGCTATAGTACGTGAATTTGAAGAGTTATATTGGGCTTTTGAAATTATTAAGCTTTGGGATAATTTGGAGTTTAG
>VGTX01000086.1 GCA_016874315.1 Gammaproteobacteria bacterium
TGAAGAAGAATTGGATTTGTTTTATGATAAACTTTTTGAAAAAGCGGAGGCTGCAGCACACAGGGTGCGTGATCATGTTTTAAAGCCACTCGCTGCTGAGTTTGGGCTTGATTCAATACAGCCATGGGATATGCCATATCTCTTGAGGTATGCTACTGAGCGCAGAGCACAGTTTTCCCAAGAGGAACTGAGAGAATACTTTCCTTTGGAAGCGTGCTTGCAAAGGCTGTTCGATCAATATGCGGCGCTTTATGGAATTTCTTTTGCAGTTATCAATAATCCAACTGTTTGGCATGAATCGGTTAAGGGATTTATAGTATACGACCGTCATTCAAATATCTTAGGTGAAATATATTGCGATTTTTTTGCGCGGCCTTTTAAGGCAGAGGGTGCGTGGATGCAATATGTGTGTAATAAGTCGGATTTAAAATCTCATAAACAGCATTCGGTTGTAATTTTAGTAATGAATTTTTCGCAAGACCTGCTGTTAATTGATGAAGTTTGTACATTGTATCATGAGTTTGGGCATGGATTTCATCAGCTTTTTAGTACAAAAAAATATCCATTGATTTCTGGAATTGAAAATGTGCCATGGGACATTGTTGAGCTGCCTAGTCAGCTTTCAGAGCAATGGTTTCTTATGAAAGAAAGCTTGGAAAAATTCTTACATCCAACAAAACAGACACCATTATCGCCGAATATTATTGAAGCAATTTTAACAAATGAGCAGGCTTTTGGTCCGATTTTTATTTTAAGACAATTAATGCTTGGATTTTTTGACTGGAAGATTCATGGGCTGTCAGGTGGTGACTGCGATCCTCATGAAGAGTGGTTAAATATTCAAAAGCGATGGAGTATTACTCCGGTAGTCGATCGTGATTATCGATGGGCAGATTTTGGACATTTATTTGCTGGAGGCTATGCTGCGGGATATTACGGGTATCTTTATTCTGAGGTATTTGTGCATGATGTGTTTCAGAGAATGCGAAAAATACAGGGGGAGCGCTCGATAGCAGAAGCGGGTGCAGATTTTTATGATGCATTCCTTTGTCAGGCGGCCGATCGAACGTTGCGAGATAAATTGGATAATTTCTTAGGTGGAGCTGTAAAATTAGATCCATTTCTTAAACATTATGGATTAATAGATTATGTCTAATATTTTTAAAGCAAAGTATTTATGCTGGATCGATTGTGAAATGACCGGCCTAAATCCAATGAGCGATCAGATTTTGGAGATTTGTTTAGTGCTCACAGATCATTCTTTTAATATAATCGATCAGTACGAAACTGTTATTCATTGCGCTGAAGATAGATTATTGGCGATGGATGATTGGAATCGACAGCAGCATTCAAAATCGGGCTTGTGGAGCGAAGTGATTGCAAGCACTGTAGATTCGATTACCGCGCAAGATCTGATTATTGCGTGGTTAAAAAACTATATGGTGGCTGGAGAGGCTATTTTATGTGGGAATTCGGTTTATCAAGATCGATTTTTCTTAAAAATGCATATGCCTAAGTTAGATCAATTTTTCCATTACCGACTAATTGATGTAAGTACTCTAAAACAGTTGATACCCATATGGTTTCCTGCGTTTGAGGGTTACAAAAAATTAACAAACGCGCATAGAGCCAGGCAGGATATTTTAGAATCAATCGCTGAGCTAAAGTATTGTAGAGACTTTTTAGGAGCCTTATAGATATATTTACTCTTGAGTATTATAATACTGAGATAAAATAAATAGTTACTATATGCATCATGAAGTTTATAATTCCAGAGTCCCAGAGCCTATTAGAGGCATATAGCCCCTTAATTGAATGGGTTGCTATTAATGTTCCTTCGGGGATTGTGATTATAGAAGGAGCTCTGGGCAGTGGAAAGACAACATTTGTTCAAATGTTTTTTCAAAGAGTATTTAATGCTACAGAGAAAATTGTAAGCCCTACATATGCATTGGAGCATCTCTATCCAGCATATAAAATTGCTCATCTTGACCTGTATAGAATAAAAGATGAAAGAGAGCTTTCAGGGTTGAGTATTACAGACCATTCTGATTGGCGCGTTTTTATTGAATGGGGCGCGCGCTTTAAAAAGCAGCTCGATCCTATTGCAGCTATGCTCGATTTTCAGCTAATCGAACAAGATGGAGCTTATTTGCGTCAAGTGAGTTGTGAATTATATGAATAAAATTTACGTACTTCCCGAGTCTGTCCAGGCTCTAATTGCTGCAGGTGAGGTGATCCATTCCCCTAGAGATATTCTAAAAGAATTAATTGAAAATTCGCTTGATGCTGGTGCTAAAAATATAGAGATTTCTTTGCATTACGGAGGTATTGAGCACATTAGTGTGATTGATGATGGAGTAGGAATTCCTGCTGAGCAAATTGAACTAGCTGTAACGCGATATGCAACAAGTAAATTGAAAAGTGCGGACGATCTTCTTACGATTCCGACCTATGGATTTCGAGGAGAAGCACTTTTTACAATTGCAAGTGTAACAAATTTTTCGTTACGTTCATGCACCCAAGATCAAAAAATTGGAGCGACTATAACAATACAATCACCATCTCGAGTCCCAGTTGTTGGGCAACTTGCGATGAAGGTAGGAACGCATGTGATTTGCGATCAGCTTTTTGCTCCTATTCCTGTGCGTCGACGGTTTTTAAAAAGTCCTGGATTGGAGCAGAAAAAATGTTTATACATTGCGAAGGCATTATTACTCCCACATTCAGAATGTGCCGTTCGTGTAACCGATTTTCATCAACTTCTTTTGCATATACCTCAAGCAGATCCATTGACTCGCTTGATTGCGGCATTTCCTGAAACAATGAGATCGGGATGGCATCAAAAAACATTTATTTTTGATCATGGTCAAATTCATGGATGGTGTTTTGGCGAGTCAGTCAAGGGGTTGTCCCAATTTTGGTATTGCAACAAAAGATGGTTTCAAAATCCGGCTCTCGAGAAACTGACAGGACAGTATTTAATTAAAGGTATTTTGATCATAGAGATACAATTTCATGAGACTACACATATTGATGTTAATATTCACCCGCAAAAACACACAATTGGGTTTCAATATCAAGATAGCCTTATGAGTTCATTGCGAGATTTTTTTAATGATTGGTTTGGCCGGCCAATTGAAATGGAGCAAATGTCTATTTCATGTGAAAATACAGTAAAAACCCAATTTTTAAGTAATGATAGGTCTTCCCGTGTTTATACTACATCTACCCCACAAAGTAGTCGATTAAACACCCATTATCAGAAAAGCTCAACAAGTTTTATTCAGCATGCTCAGAATATTCAGGAACAATACCAGAGTATAGCATTGCAACATGAGAAAGCACCGAATATGCATTTATTGTCATTAAATGTAGGGTTGCTTCTAAATGGTTATAAAGTATCAGTGATGAAGCCCATAATGTGGATTCAATCCAGGATCGTAGAGGAGGCTAATTCGGAGAATTATCTTGATTTAAATACTGCGAGTCTTTCAGGTGATCGGATAGAGTTTTTGAAACAGCTGGGATGTCAGAAAATTGACGATTTATGCAAATGCCCAGCCTTTATTTTGTTATGGCTCAGTGTAGCGCAGGAAAAATCACATAACGATAATGATTGGAAAATGAATTTATTAAAAGAGTGTATGACTCATTATTGGCCCCCTAAGCAAGATGATTGGATGAATGCATTAAAAATCGCAGGAGCTTGGGTTGGTGATTTAGCTGCTGATGATTTTAATAATATGATGGTGGGAGCTGCGACTTAAATGAATATTTTATGTGTGCTAGGTCCAACAGCGATAGGAAAAACCGCATTGGTTGTTGAGTGCGCTGAAAAGTTGGGTATAGAGATTGTGAGTTTGGATTCTGCGTTGGTATATCGTGAGCTAACAATTGGCGCTAATAAGCCTTCAAAAGAAGAGTTAGAACAGTGTCCACACCATGTGATTGATTGCGTAAGCGTTGCAGAAGCATTTCATATAGGTAAATATATTCAGTACGCAAATGAAGCAGTTAGCGATATTTTATCTCGAGGCAAGGTTCCCGTGATTGTTGGGGGAACAATGATGTATGCCTATCGCATGAAAACAGGATTACAGGCAACCCAAGATCTTAGTATTGAAGCTAAGCAAGAATTGCGCGCTTATTGGGCAAATCGCCCAGTTAGTGAGGCTTATGAATATTTACAATCACTCCAGCCTGAAAAGCAATTTATATTCCATTCTCATGATAAGCAAAGAACTTTACGACAGATTGAGATTGCGCTTGCAGCGAATCGACAACATTCCGACATACAGCAGGATATTGTGTTTAAATGGCCAATTGATTTTTATTCCTTAGATATGGCAGATCGTGAATTACATAGAAAAATATTAAAAATTCGTCTCGATAATATGATTAAAAATGGTTTTCTCGATGAGGTTGCGATTTTGTTAAAAAAATATCCGGATGAGTTACTTCCGTTTTGGAGATTTGTAGGTTATCGACAGTTTCGTGGTTTTTGTGAGGGTTCTTTGACTTATGAGGATGCTGTAGATCAGGCATATTTTGCCACATGCCACCTGGCTAAACATCAACGCACATGGATGCGTAAATTACAAACAAAAGAGCTTATTGTAAAATATAATCAAGCATATATGAGTGATGAATTAACACTATTATTAGAAAAATACGCAGCCTCTTTTCAAAATAAGCTCTTTTAGAATTATCTAATAAAATAAGAATTAGAGTTATGAAAAGAGAACATGTTATACTGTTCTAAATAAAAGTCATTTCTACATTGTGTACGGAGGATCTTAACGTGTCAAAAGTATCATATTCTTTACAAGAGCCTTTTTTAAATGGATTACGCAGAGAGCGTATCCCCGTCGCGATCTATCTTGTGAATGGTATAAAATTACAAGGTGTGATCGAGTCATTCGATCAATTCGTGATTATGCTTAAAAATAATGTAAGCCAAGTGGTTTATAAGC
>VGTX01000087.1 GCA_016874315.1 Gammaproteobacteria bacterium
AATTGGTCAATCCCTGGATAAATTTTGGAATATACCCCGTTCAGTGGAAGGATTTTATTCAGTTTGCAATCAATGCCATTAATGATTACCAAAAAGAACTCGAATTCTTATTCGATGTCAATCAAACTCCTCATTACGTATATGCAAATTTGATAGCAGATTTATTAATACAAGATGAAACTCTTTCTCCATTGCAATATGCAGAAAGCCAAATATACCGAGAAAGATGGCATGCTCTTCATACAGCAGCGAAAAAGCAAGAAGCAACAAAGAATATCAATATTCAAGAATATATTAAATATTTCCACGAATATGCCAAAGAATATCCTGATACTATACCATTAAAGATTTGGGATCACCTTTTCCTCAGCATTGAGCAACGCATAACTCAAGAGCTGCTCAATAGCCGTATTGCACAGTCTAACCCAATGAATCGCAACAATATCTATCCATTTCCTTGGCTTACAAATGCATACCAAAATGCAGCTTTAACGAGTAACGAAGAGCTGTTTTCTTTTGAATCGCATATGCAGTGTCTTGAAGAAGAGGCATCTATGAGATTGCAGCAACATAAACAATTAACGCAACTCTTTCAAGTACCATCTTTCCAGCAGGCGATTTTGGAAAAACATATCACTTGGGCTGAGCTTGTTTTACTCGATCAAACAATTGGCCCTCGCCTCAAATGGATGTGGATTAGCATCGATCATCCTAATGACATTGTGGAGGAGGATGAATATGAAGATGATGAAGATGATTATAGAGAAATACAGAGCTCAAATATCAGATTACAGGCATTGCGTAATATCTTAGAATTGCTTGTTACAACAGATAAACTCGAGCTTGGGCAATATCTTTGGAATTATTATATTAATCGTATTGATGATTGGCCAGAAAATGAAACAAAGGTTTTTCTTCAATCAGGGGTGTGGAATGATATATTTTTCGAAACATCAAAACAGATCCACTCAACCTGGCTTCATGCATGGATTTCTGTTTTTCCCATCACCCCAATTCCTGTTTCGGTGCATGCATCATTACTTACTTACTATCATCAGCGGTTTGCACGTAATACTCCTTTAAAAAGCAGAAACGGAACAGAGTTAACGCAAGAGCTTGAAGGTACATGGGAAGTAATCACTCAAAAAAGTCCCATAACTTATGAGATGCTTATAGAAAAAGCGTTTGAAAATCAGCAGTCTCTATGGGACCATATCACAAAAAATAATTGGAGAATTCCCAGAAGTTATGCGCAAGTAATAATAAATGCTTTATTAAAAGAGCCTGATGTTTATTCCGATTATCAAGACAAGAGGTTTTTTGATTTACTGAAAGAATTAATCACTATCACACATATGCAAAATGATACTATTGTTCGTCCTCTCAATTGTATTCAAGCCCTATTATTTTTTAGACCAATAAAAAATTTCCAAAGACTGATTGAAATCTCTGACCTTATTAACCCTTATTTTTCAAGAAATTTTTTATGCAGTTTAATTAAAATCAATCAATTTTCAGTTGCCGATTTATTGGCATATGCTGATGGATTTATAAGAGCTTTATGCTCTGTTGCTGATAACACGTTATATGAGAACTTAGAATACTATGCAAGACTCATGAATACAGACATACGCGATCGGCGCATATTAGCAATTTGGGTGCACCAATTTGAAAAGAGAGAGCGCTTTTACCAAAAAATCCAAGAGAATTCGGGAGGTAATGTTGTTGCTATCGATCAGAAAATGAGAGCAGCAGAGATTGTCTTTTTAGAAAAGCTTTATCAAAAACATCCTGAAGTTTTTAAGCCCAATCATTGCTTGGGACTTGGACTACTCCAGATTAGTGCCACATACCAATGTTATGATTTGTGGCATATTCTTCGAAAATTCGGTTTTACAATAGAGAATGAAAACGAGTATACACTCGTACTATCCTTTCTTTTAAGTATTGCTGTTGATAATCCAACACTCTTGAATCATTTTCTTAAATTACATGGATTACATATTAATCACGCCGATCGATGTTTAGATTATGCAATTATGCATGAAGATTTAGAGTTGCTTCGTGCAATGAGTCCTTCGTCCTCTCGATATAAAAATAATAATGAAATTGAGTATTTTCAGGAATTTTCATCGGATGAGATAACGGATTTTGAATATCCTAAAGAAGTTCTTTATCAGCCCATGGGATATGATTTCGATGTATTTCTTTTTTATCAGATGATTCAAAGACAAAGTGAAGTATTACTGACGTTATTTTTTGAGCGTCCTCAGCCCAATTGGTTTGAATGGACGCCTTGCCTTCTTTCGCATCAAACACCAATCACTATGGCTCAATATTATTTGCGACTTCGATCATTACACATGGCAGAGTTACCAAATTTTTACAAAAAAGCAGATACGCTGCTTGATGAGGCTTTACGCCATAACTCTCTGATGAAAATTCTAGATTTAGATCTGTTTGAGTCGCCATATGAAAATAATCTCAATAAAAAGATTTGCTGTTTGCACCACTCCACTCAGTCGCGCTGGGTTGCATTGAAGAAAATAAAAAAAGGACCAGCCATGTCAGAGCCGACAAGACATCAGTTGGCCACTCTTTTTGAGGAGCTCATTATACTTGGTGATAATGAGTTAATAAAAATCGCGGCAATCGATTTTTTAGATTTGTTACCTTTTATCTTGCGAAACGATCGTTTTCAATCATTCTCTGAGAAATATTTAATGAAACCATTTCTTGCTGTAATTCTCAATAATGGAAATACCTTGCTGGAAAGGATTGTTTGCCATTATCACATAGAGCCCTTAAAAGTTAAGAATTTTTTATTAGAAATGCGGCATGACCGGTATATCTGCTCTTGTATTCATTTGGACCAAGAATCAGAAAAGCAAAGAAATTTAATATCATTTTGTCATTCTGCAGGATTTTCAGAAGTATTAGAAGCCATAGAGAAAATTTATGGAGTTGAACAACACCTTTCAAGCCCTATGATTTTTACGCATCCAGATAATCTCGAAACAACATCCTATCAGAAATACGAGGCTAATATATAAAGGATTATTCGACGATATACACCGCATCAGGTAATGAATGGACTATAAACTCATTAAGGGTTGATAATTGTAGGGTGCCATGAAAGACTGCTCGTTGCCTGTCTATGTTTTTGCGACATACTCGGCTATTCAAAAAAAAATGGCCGCATTTCCTTTCACGGCATTACAGCAATATTACACGTTATGTGATGGTTTTAGTGAAAAAACATTATTAGAATCAGGAATCGCGATTGTTGACTCAGGTGTGTCTCTTGTGCACCGACATCAGCTTGCCTCACAAGTTCCAATTATCATGATAGGAGAAGACCGAGATTTTCCATGCGCATATGCAAATGTCCCCACTGATTTTGAATGGACAGACCTCATTGCAATACTCGATCGATATCGATTAAGTACACAACACCATCTTGCCGAAAGTTTGGTTATGGCTGGATGCTTTCCAGATGATTTGAATCATTACATCGAACTTGCTGCAACACAATCTTGCACTGTTTTATTGCAGGGCGAATCAGGCACAGGAAAAGAGGTTGTTGCCCAGGCTATCCATTATCATCCCAGAAGTACACAAAAGGGCGCTTTTGTTGCAACAAATTGCGGCGCAATTAATCAAGAATTCATCGAAAGCGAGCTGTTTGGGCATGAAAAAGGCTCCTTTACTGGCGCCGTACAGCGGCGTATAGGGAAGTGTGAGTTAGCATCCGGTGGTACACTATTTTTGGATGAAATCGGAGATATGCTTCCAATCACTCAAGTAAAACTTTTGAGAATGCTGCAAGAGCGAGAATTTCAACGCCTAGGCTCAAATGATTCATTAACTCTGTCAGCACGTGTTATTGCTGCAACACATCGGCCCCTCTTACAGCTTGTGCGTGAAAAACAATTCCGGGAAGATTTGTTTTATCGATTGAATGTGTTGCCAATTAAACTGCCAGCCCTTCGAGAGCGCGTTGAAGAGCTGCCACAAATTATCGATCATCTTATAAAAAGAGAGCAGTTTAATTTTGAAATTCAAACTGATGCAATGGATTTACTCAAAATGTACTCATGGCCAGGCAACATTCGTCAACTGTTAAACTTTTTGCAAAGGCTCAATATTTTCTATCAAAATTGCTGTATAACCAAAATAGAAATTGCAAAAATGCTCGAATTTGAACCACTCGTTTCCTAGATTGGCCTAGTTTTTGCATTCAAATGGATACTAGTATTGCTTAAATAAAATAAGAGGTACCGTGATCCATCTTGTCTGCTACTCAGCTCAAGCTAAGTCTCTGGAAAAATTTCAAACATTGTTTCCTCCTACATTGAACATTCGATTTTTTAATGACTGGCCAGAAATGGAAGGTTTTATCAATACTCTTAAGATTCCAACTCAAGTAGTTATTGACTTACAAGCACATCCAAAAATTGATCTGCTCCCTTTGTTCTTTAAGAAGAATCAAATACATCATATGATTTGCGTGACTCCATCATTTGAATATGCAACTTGGATTGAATATATGGGGTACGGGGCTGCACTCGTTTCCTTTCTTCAGTTGCAATCGCTCAGCTGGTGGTGGAATCGTACGAGCATCCAAACTGTTCGTGCAGAAGTAGAAAAAGCTTTAACCGGTATTCAACCAATTGCTCTTATGAGTAGCCCACATTTACTGCAGAAAACTCATTGGCCAACGGTCTTAACTGCAAAAAAATTTCGCCCAGTACATACAATGAGCTGCCAAGAAATTAATCTTCATCAAAATCCCGAAGCTTGGTGTAAAGACCATCAAGGAGGTCTTCTGATTTGCACAGATTTCGATCAGGTCTCACCTCATTATTTTCGAGAGCACTTAAAAAACTGGATTGTTGTTGCGCGTAACCATCAGTTATTGATTTGTATCGACTTGAAATCTTCTCAAGTCGATTTCGAGGCACTAT
>VGTX01000088.1 GCA_016874315.1 Gammaproteobacteria bacterium
CTCTTCCGAAGACAATCCCCGTCTCATAAAATTTATGACTCAGTACATTTATAGCAAATAACCGCATGAAGTCAAATGCAAGTCGATCGCCTAAATCCTGATATTTCAGCTGCCTTATGATGATTACAAAAGGACACGCTCTATTTTCTTTATAGATACCAGGTCGCCAGTTGTCAATGTTGCGATAAGAGCCAAATTTCCCTACTTTGATAAGAAAATGATATTAAAACACCGTTTCAAAGGCGCATTGGAAGTTCCGGGCGCTATAAAAATGAGGCGATCGTTGATATGTCGAATCTTGCCCATAAACTCGTTTTTTATGCCAAGAAAAAGCGGCTTGCAATCTAAAAACTGTAGACTCAGTGGGATAGTAGTTCATATGTAAGGAAATTCCTTGCATACGTGTTGCGTATGACGTTGTAATTGTTTTCGTACCAAGCAATCCAATAAAACCACTATTGACTGTCTCGGTGGTTGGAACAACATATGGGACTTCACCAGCATTACTTAAAGCTGAAACAGAAAAAGTGCCATTATCTGTACTTGTTATACCATCAACAATGTAACGCCCAGCTCCTGATACATTGGTATACTGACTTGATAAGAAATCATCAACTCCAACAGCATTCATAAGTGCTAACATGTTTGTTAAATGTTCCATGCCCCATCGCACACCAATTTCTAATCCTTGCATGCCTTTCACAAGTTTTACACCAGAGACTTCATTGCGAATGCGATTAACTTTATACCCCACCCCCGAAATAAGATATCCAATCTCACATCCAACAGCGAAACCACGCCCCGTGTCTTCAAAAATATATGTGCTCGAACTTGGGGCTGTTGGTGCGCCCCCAGATGTATCATTTGTTAAAACGCTTGCGCTAGTTTTAATCGGCATTCGTTGCGTCTCAAATGATACAGTTGATCGGACATTGCGATATGTTCTTAAACAATCAATCGCAATACCGCTGACGCGTTGAAAAGCGAGCATACGATAAAATCCTTGAGCAGGCACCGCATCTGTTGAATCTGTTGCAGGCACTCCCGCCACATAAGGCTGATATAATACCCCGACAATTAATGGATATTTCAAAGGAGTGGATGAAGCACCTATTGAAAATCCCCAACTTTGATTTTTACCATATAACGGGACGTATGAAAATCGACCTGCACCAGCAATAGGTATTGCATTATCACCAAAACTTCCACTGGGTAATGATTGAGCAATCTCAGTGCCATTTAAATTTGTTTCAGGAGAGACTGCACCATTTATAGCTGAAGGTGTTATTGTTTCTGAAACAGGGGTAAATGAAGCAAATGCTTGATAGGGATTTCCAGAATATGTTTCTTGTTGCCACAACGCGATTTCTCCACCATATTTTTGCTCTTGAAATCGCATCAGAGCACCAACGTGATACCCTGAACGCTGCAATAATGTTCCAACAGGAGTTCCGATTGCTAAGGAGTAATCAGAAAATGTTGTTGTTAAATCTGGACAATCAATTAATCCAAATCTGATCTCATTACGATTTAAAAGATATACAACATTTGCTTGTGAGAGTTGTAGTGTATTGTTCTCTGAAAGGGCGGTTGCTGCATCTTTAAAGAGTTGTAAAGAATCTGATTCTGGAATATCAAATTCTATCGTCACTCCCCAGCGCCTTACGCCTCCTTTCTTAATATTAGGCATGGAATCATATCGTAATCGACTGCGTATTAACTCAAATTGATTCGGAGTCGTGGTTGGAGTGGATGTTGCATCTGAGACAGATTGATTAAACTGCCCATATAAACGAACTTGTCCCGAAAATTCTCCTGCACTTAATGCAGAAACAGAAAGGGCAAGAGCGGTTAAAATTGTAGATGAAATAAAAGAAAGACGATACGTCATAGAAACGAACTCGAAATGATTACTGGTCTAACCTATAGCAAATATTTTCATAAAACAAAATATAAATCTTTGAAAAAAGTCCCCTTCAAAAGAATAATGAAGGGGTATAGAGGTTTGTTTCTCGGAGAAGATCGCCAGACCTTTCGTTCTCATTATAGACCATTCTCTTAGGCGTTAAAGGATTTGTTATCTCGAGAGATATAAATCAGGAAAAAGCGTTTGTGTTGGATCGACCGCATACGCTGAAAAATCATTAAGGCCATGAGCGCGTAGTACGTCTTCATCAACAAAGAAATTTCCAGTACAAGTCTCTGGATTGGAGCTCACAATCCAAGCAGCAGCATCCGCAACAATATCTACAGTACGTGCTTTATTTAAAAGAGCTGGTGGAAAATTAAATTCAATAGCGGCAGTTTTAATAATTGTTGCAGGCCAAAGTGCATTGACGGCAATACGATCGGCTTTCCAAGCCGCACTTAAACCAAGAACCAACATACTCATTCCATATTTGGATATTGTATAGCCTAAATGTGGGTTAAACCATTTTGGATTCAAATCAATTGGAGGCGAAAGTGAAAGCACGTGGGCCTGCGGTGAGTGCTTAAGGAGGGGATATGCTGCCTGAGCGCATAAAAACGATCCGCGCACATTGACTTGCTGCATCAGATCGTATTTTTTCGCTGAAAGTTTTTCAACTGGGCTTAAATCAATGGCACTAGCATTATTAATCAAAACATCAAGTCTTCCAAATTTCTCTTCAATTTGTTGGAACATTGATTGAATCTGATCTTCCATGCGAATATCCACACTGCAAGATAGGACTGTAGCTCCTAGGGCATGTAACTCACTCTCTGTTTCGGGCAGCGAGCCTTGTAGCTTTGGATGAGGCTGTGTTGTTTTGCCACAGATGACTAAATCGTATCCTTTTTTAGCGAGCATAATGGCAAGGGCTTTTCCAATTCCTCTGGACGATCCGGTAACAAGTGCGACAGGACGGGGGTTACTCATAGAACTGACCTTATCAAATAACAGATATTGATTAAGATAGCGGATATTTATAGTTCAGAAAGATTTGCAACCAAAACTGATATGGCCTTGTACTCTTGCATCATACCGAAAAGGCATTTCAAAAGAAACAAATATGTGCAAAAACTTAAGCTCTCTTTCATGAGAAATTCTCATTGAATGTTAATGTCATAATCATAACTCTCTTTTTTATTTTCTCTTATCTTATACAATCGACTTTCCAGCTGAAGTGAGGCTTCAGATTCAAAGAAAAATTTCCGCCCATCTTGGACGGTACAAGAAATATTCTCATTTGGGCTCACATGCCACTGCATAAATGGATGATGAACGATAGAAGCCTGGACACGAATCTTTGCGCAAGAGTTTTGAATGTGTAGCATTGATGTAACGCAGCTTAACAGCAGCATATTCATAAAATTTGTTTTCATAAATTCGATCGCTATACTGGTAGTGAAGCTATTATCGTATACGTATTAAAATTGCGGGATTTGGATAATGAGTATCCAATCAAACTGATGCGGATATTATAAGGAAATAATAATCGCAATGGAATATACCGATCTTATTGTTATTGGGGCTGGCATTCATGGAGTTGGTGTCGCTGCAAATGCTGCGAGCCGCGGCTTACATGTCACTGTCTTCGAAAAAGACGATATCGGCAGTGGTACGTCTAATGCATCGACAAAATTAATTCACGGTGGATTGAGGTATCTCGAAACCTTTCAGTATAAACTTGTTCAAGAATGCCTAGAGCAACAATCACAACTTTTGAGTCTTGCAGGCCATCTTGTCCGCCCTATGGAATTTATTATCCCACTTGAGCCCTCTTTACGCCCACAATGGATGGTCCAACTTGGTCTTCTTGGTTATGATGTTTTAAGAAAATCAGCATTACCATGGAGCCAACTTCTCACAACGAATGAGCGTGAAAACTTAGGACTCTTTCAGACACCAAGCGGAGCCTTTCGATATTGGGACTGTCAAACTGATGACCACCGTCTGTGTATTATGGAAGCAATGCTTGCCAAGCAACTAGGCGCAAAATTTTACCGCAACAGTCCTGTGTACAATATTCAATCGACAGAAGGTGGATGGATTGTCCAAGCAAAAACTCCATATGGTTCTCATACTGTTTGTGGAAAAGCGATTGCAATGATGACCGGGCCTGGAATCTATCACACGCTGACAAAATTCGGATTAAATTTTGATATACCAAATATTTCCTTGATTCAAGGCTCACATATTATTTTACCAAAATGTTATCAAGGTAATCATGCTCTTGCGACGCAACAACCCGATGGTCGTCTTGTCTTTTTTGTACCATATCAAGAAAAATGGATGTTAGTTGGTAGCACCGATCATGTACTAGAAGGCTCTACGCCCCCACCAGTAGTTCGAATAAGCGAGCAAGAGAGGGACTATCTCTTACAGGCTGCACAAATGTCTTTCGGATCGGAGCGCATCAAAGATTCTGATATTGTCCATGAGTATGCTGGAATCCGCTGCCTCTTAGGCGATCGGGAACCAGGAGCAAAAACCTCACGAGAGTCCCAAATTATAGAATATACTTGCAAGCAGTATCATCACTCCTGCGTGGGGCTGATTGGAGGTAAGCTAACATCGTGGCGAGCGACTTGTGAGAAAATTGTTTCGCAGCTTCTTCCATCATTTACGTATAAAACACTAAAAGCACAAACTGACCTCGTTATCCCTGGAAGTTATAAAGGATGGACATTAGGCGATATTACAGAATCTCTTAGTATACAATATCAAGAAATGCCGTCTGAATTAATAAAAAGATGGGCACGTACGTACGGTCTCATGACACATACTCTTTTGGGCTCCGCAAGAACTCTTTCTGATTTAGGCGAACATTTAATTCCGGGACTTTATGCAAAAGAAGTTGAATACTTGATGA
>VGTX01000089.1 GCA_016874315.1 Gammaproteobacteria bacterium
ACATAGGAGTCGCATTATTCGGTGTCCAACTTATTTGCATACACTCAATAAAGGGAGGGTTGACTCCCAATACAGCCCCGTTAATCACATGCAGTAAGGCGCGTTGAGTGTTGGCTTTCTCTATTTCTTCTCTCAAAAATCGTTGAACAGTAGGGCTTTTTGTTTGCAGGATTTCTTTGTATTTAAATAGTTCCTGGATATCAATACTTATTGGAATATCCTTGCAGGTGTCTATTGAAACACTCTCTTGGATTTCTTTATGAATACAAGCGAGTTGATGTTTAAGTGATAAGACTGCCATTGCTCCAAATTCTTGTGCAATGGATTCTTCCCAATTTTTTGAGGCTGTAATGGATTGAATTTCTGAATACGCAATCTGATTCAGTCGGTCTCTTAATCCAGGGTATATGTGATTTAATGGCTCAAGAAAAGAACGACTGCGCTCATTGCTAATAAGTTGTATTAATAAAGCATGTTCATTGTATGTCGGTTGATTGCTATAATCTCTTGACCACTGCAGTGAGTACCGCTCTTGTGCTTCTGCAAGAAGATACTGCTGTTTTTCAACGCGTGTTTCATTTGTGAGTTCTGTGTTTTCAAAAGCAATTAAATCAGAAGCAGTAGATATCGTATTGGTGAATGATTGAAAAAATCCTAGTCGGTTTTTCAATGATGGTTCTGAATCAAATTTAATGTTGCCATTGTTAAAGATTGTGTTTAATGCCTCATATTCATACAAATTGTTTGAAAAATTATCATGTAATACTCGCAATAACTCCTGAAGATTTGAAAACTGAGTGCCATCTAGGATGGGTGTTAAAAGAGTGGGTGATAGCTCAAGTGTTGCAAGTTTCATGCCAGGATTGCGGTATAAGACAGATTGTAATCGACGATGACTCAGATCGTATTTTGCAACTTCAAGTTCTTTTTCAAGAAGATTGATTTCTGCTTCATTTGCTGTGCTTAAGAAGTCAAATATTATTGCGCCGTCTTGTCCATACTTGTTAAGTAGTACGTCTTTTGTGAGATTAGCGGGATGCTCTTTAATAAATTGGTTAATGTTGTCATGATGATCGTTGTGATAAAGCACGCACAGTATGCGTTGAGCAAGATCGGTATTAATTTCCAGTATTGGCTGAGCTTTTGTGTTGATAGGGGGTGCATTAAAATCGTTAACCAGTATTGATTGTTCCAGCGTTGCAAACTCTTCCGTGCCGAACGTTAATTGACAGAGTTCCCGAATATCTCCAATGCAACTCTCTGATGAGTTGTCAGGCAATAGTGATAAAATTCTATGAATTTGCTCATGAAGGCTGTCGTGACGCGATTCTGGATAACGCTCTTTAATAAATCTGCTAATAAATTCCTTATCTTCCAGCGTCTTTTTAAGCTTCTCAGTGGTAATAGGATTTTTTATTCCGATTGCAATATCGAGCTCATACGCAATAATTGGTGTCCGGTATAATATCGTCTTAATTTGGTTTATTTTGGCTTGTTGCTTTGTTGAGTCATTAAGTATGTCATTAAAACAGTTGAGTGCTAGATTAGCTATTGAATTTTTACCATCTAAACAGTCTTGAATTGCTCCAGCACTGAAACCTTTATGCTGCATAAAACGTCTCGTTAAATCATCTTTCAAGGCCTTGGTGCTTACTGATTTCCAATAGTCCGGGTGGCTATTAATGTTGTTAATATGTAGCCTGATTGCTTTGATAGTGGCATTATATTTGGATTTCCAAGAGGTTTTATTTTCATGATAAGACTTCTGTAAGCTCTTAAGCTGGTTAATCGTATGACGATTAAACTCTTCTTGTCTTGTAATGAGTTCTGACGACTGAGTTCGATCGGTAAGAGCATTCAATGCAAGTTCAATTAATGACATATCTAATAAGAAAAAGAGCTCTATTAGACGAGGTGAAAGGTTGTTTAACACGGTATCTATCAATTGCAATCTTTGGTCTAGTGAAAGCGTGATAATTTGATCGAGCGAGCGAATGTTATATTTTTTGAGTTCTGTAAGCAGTGTGCGAAAGAATGCTATCAACTCAATCAAATCATTTAATTGAATTTTTTTCTGTAGTGCTGTAATGCTTTCAGAAATGGCCTGAACACGCTCTTTCGGCCATGATAATGGTGGATTTTCTAAGGAGTTTCTTAAAAATAAAACGGATAGCTTACCAATTGGTCCTGTGAACGCTGCATGTAATACAGGAGTAATTTTTTGAGTTTGCTGTAAGGCTAATTCAAGGATATCAAATTGCGCAGATGAGGTTAAAGGTAGCGAAAGTTGCGATGTTTTTTCATCAACAGCATTAGCGATAACTAAAATATTTTTAAAGAAATTCTGCAAGGCTGTGTGAGATTTAGTATCCCAATATGGGCTCTTTATTTCGGAAATACAATTTATGATTTCGCGATTCGATATTCCATCAATTTCTACAAGTTGTGCAAGTGCTTCGAGATGATGCTTCTTCATATTTTGAAGAATCGTGACGATTGGTTGAGGATTTTGTTCTGAAAGAATGAGAGTCCACTCTTTAATAAGATGGAAAACATCTGCATTTTTCAGCTCAGCTTCTGGTGTGTTGATAAAATGATCGATAATCTTTGATAAGCCAGTTTCTTGATTATTTTTTCCATAAAAAAGTAGCGCATATACCGATGATGGAGGTACAACTGATACAAAATGAACGAATGCATGCAGGATAGACATGATCTGTTGAAAGGAATATTTCGGCGGATTCAGATCTTCTTCTTCTGTGCCCCTGCTTTCTTTTTTCAAAATAAATCTGCTATAGAAGTTATTAAAGAACGCTGCAATTTTTTGAGGTGAAGCTGTAAATGTATACCAGCATGTATCAATGATCGTTGCCCAAATCATGTTATTGATGATTTCGAGTGTAGATAAACTTTTTCGATCGAGATTAAATGGTTTAAGAAGTATATTAGATAAATTCGAAAAAATGGCGCCTACCGTAGAGATTGCTGTTAATGTCAAGGAAAAGACCACTAAGCTCAAAGCAAAAAATGTTGCTGCAATAATGCATCGTGTTTTTTCTACCAGAAATCCAAAAAGATAAAAAGGTAATAATATTAGCCCAGTGATAAGTGATGCCTCATCACGGTTCAGTTTATTAAAGATGGAATTCAAGACATTAAACGATCCGCGATCGACCCAATAAGCAAAGGAATGAATTAAACGAATATATGTATATGCAACACCCTGTAGCGCTGGATTTGAGAAAATGTGTGCAGAAGAGTAAGAAGGCTCATTGCGTTCTTTTGCAGGGGTGTCCATCATAAACCAATATAAGACTTAATATGCTTATAGATAGGATGTTTTTTTATTTTGTTACCTGTGTGTAATAATTTTTTTAAAATACCTCTCTGAAGACGTTATTGTAGAGGGCGTGTGACATGATAATATTATGCAATACCGGGTAGTTCTTTAAGATAAATCAGAGGCCAAGAATAGCATGATAATCAATTATAATAAGACGTTAAATTGTTTTTTAACATCAATATCAAAGCAATACTGTGTTATAGACGATGATATCCGTGCATATTATACAGGAGTACCTGAGGCATATCTGAATTTTTTAAGCATTCAGAAGAATCCTGTGGCTTTAAAAGAAGTACTTAATCGAGGAATAGATTTTTTTATCAAGCTTAACCAATCATTCATTATTGATATAGAGGAGACTTTATGCGCTGCCTACACGGACTCTATTTTTAAAGAGTTAGGCTTCATTCAGGGAGAGTCATCGGTTTCTATGCATCTTGCTCTAAAGAATTTTAACGTTCACTCTACACTGCCCGATAATATTTCAATTAAATGCACCAATAATCATTTAATTGACTGGATCATGCCTGGTGCTGGAGCGTTTGAACTGAGCTCAGAAATGGCCATGGCATATCTTAATGTCCATAAAAATGCATTAGAAAATAACGCATTATTTCATCATTACACACTTTATTTCGATCATCAGGCAGTTTCATCTCTGACACTATCAGTTTGTGATGGTTTGGCGCGAATTGATGATGTTGGGACATTGCCTGATTTTCAAAAACGCGGACTTGGTTCGTTGTTAATGAAGTATGCGTTAACAAAAGCAATTGAATTTAATTGCACAGAATGTTTTCTATGTGCATCGATAGTGGGGACGCATCTTTATGAAAAATTTGGATTTGAAGTAATCAGTGAAAATCGTTGCTATGTCTATGAGATAAATTCGGATAAGGATTAAGAGAGTGTTGAGTGAGAGACGGGGTAGGAACGAATACTTCTCGTGTATTATCTTTCACATTCTCGGTACTCTCTGATCTCGAAAACATAGATGAAAAACGAGTCAAAAGAGATAATGTCTCATTGACAACCGATTTGACAGTTTGAGCAGCTTGTTTGGCTTGAATAGTTTTATCAAGTAGCTTTATTCCAGTATTAACAAGTAATTCATTGGATAGAGATTCTTTCCAATTAGCGATCGGAGTTGGAAATTTCTCAGCACACTTCTCAAGTGTTTTTATGTATATCTTAGAGCGACATAAATAATTTAGAATTTTCGAATCTTGAAAGGTTTTTAAAAAATCAGATATTAAAATTAAATCGTCCAAATCGGTATTCAAGATGTTTTTCTCAGAGGCTACTCGGCACATTGCTTTAAGTGTTTTAAGAAGTTCGTGTTCAGGGATGAGGGTTTGTAATTCTTTTACAAAGTCTGCATATGTCTCACCATGATTAAATGATTGCGAAAAATTCGGATGAAGAGGGAAAAACTTTAAAA
>VGTX01000090.1 GCA_016874315.1 Gammaproteobacteria bacterium
TTTCTCTCGAAACGACTGAAAAGCTTCATCGGTGAGCATAATATAGCCTACAGCTATAACGGAGAATGCAAAAATTGCTGGAAGAATAATATAGCTATACGCAATACTCATCATTTCCCATAACATAAATGCAGAAAGAATTAAGGATAGCGCCTTTATTCCAAAAGTTTTAGCACTTTCAAGAAAGTCTGTGGCTGGTGGGGTATTGTTTTTTTCCATGGTAATAACACTATGATAAATGAGTTTCTGATACTGAATTAGATAGGACATCTTATTTGAAAATTATGATGATTACGATATTTTTTATAATTTTTTATGATATTTGTTTATATGACCGTGTAAGGTCACGCATGCGATGATGAGGTGTGATATCTGGCTATTGAGAGTTAAAACGCAACAAGATTTCTCAGCGAATACAAAGAAATCTTGTAGGTTTTATGAAAATAAGATCGAACAACTTTTTTAATAAGTTATTTCTTGCAATGTTTACATAAATTAGATAACCAATTAGCCCCTAAGTATGATTCTACAAAAGCATTACAACCTTTATAGAATTCTTGGAATAACATAACAACACCCATGTTACTATCCATAAATGCTGCACGAAATCCTTTAAAATGCGCACTGATTAGTAATAAATATGCAGCGCCAAGTCCTAATAACAGTTTAAAGACTGGGAGTAGCACGTTTAAAACATAGAATGCCAGCATGCATCCTGCCAGAAATAAAAGCACTGTTGTAATGACAGCAACAATAGAACGGAATTGTGCTGTGCTAGAAAGTCTTGCATTTTCTGCAGCCATCATAAACTCTTGCTCATCGTTGTTATTACGTTGCTCGTTACGATTTTCCTCTTGATTCGTGTTTTGGTTAAGATTTTGATCTTGATTATTTTGTTTTTGATTATTAGCCATATTCGTTTTGCCTCTAAATTAACTAGTTGAAATTTATATCAATAATATAGTCGAACTTTAAGAGAAAACTGCTTTTTCTAATAATAATTTTCTCTTAAGAATATAAAAAATAATGTTTCAAAGCAGATTGCTGTGATAGTTGAATATGCCGCATGACTCTAATGCAATCTCTAAACCACCTAACATTCCAGTGCTAAAGCCCCGTGTTCCATGAAATACGGAATAGAAAATACCAGCACGATCTTGTTTAATTACTGGGTTATAGCTACTTGTATGAGTCCGAAAACCAACAAAATTTTCTTTAGAAATATCTCGAGCAATTGGTTTAAAGCAATATCGATCATATGTCGATGGTGTATAGCAACCATTATCTTGCAGAGTAATTTCCCCTCGAAGCATTGTGAAATCTTTTGCGATAGGCGCCGCCCAAGAGCACGCAATTGTATATGGTAAACTTGGTAATGCATCGTGAGGACTACTTTTTTCTAAAGTTATTTGGTTGCTCAAATCGGATAATGCTTGCAAACATAGTCCACCATGAAAACGACCACTTTGTGGAAAATAATATCCATCAGCAGTTTCCTGAACAAAATCCTGCCAATCTATATCTTGAGATAGAAGGTGCCATACTCTTTCGGTGCGATACGTATGAGTCTTATGATGTACTGAGCCAGCCGTGTAGTTAAAATTTGCCAACTTGGCTAATTGTCTGTAGGTCGACCCAGCAAGGACATGTGAACGAATACTGAGTTGAGTAAAAAAATCGAGCTTTTGATGAAGAGGGGGGTGCAAATATACGTGAGGGACACAAGATGCATTTAAGCCTGGAACAAATCGACAATTTGTATTTGTTTTGAAAAAATTACGCCAAAAACCAACACTCATGCCTGCAATACCAGCTCCCAACACAGTCATATTTTCTTGATAGACAAGGTGTGAATTATGTTTGATTATTTTTCGAGAATATTTTCCTGTCATGCGATATTTTTTGAGCGCAAATCCTTTTTCACGAGTCACATTCCATCCACAATCTGTTAGGTTTTTTTCAACAACTCTCGATCCGGTAAATGAGGTTAATGTGCATCCATCAGCGCTGCAGCGAGATATTTCTTGAAGAAGCGGAAGAGCCCAGGCATCTGGGTTACGTGACGGAGAAAAGCCATCTAAGATCCAATGAGTCGAATGAAAATTACATCGTTGTATCTCAGTGAAAGCATCGCCAATAATCAAAATTAAGCATACTCTTTCTTCTAGCCAGATCAAGTGATTGACGCCAGGCAATAATCCTACCCAACGTTCAGAAAGTTCATCAATTTCTTCGCCCAGTTCATCTCTCCAATAAGTAAGAGTTTCTTGGAGTTGCTTTTTTGACAGCGGATTTTTTTCAAAACTGATATAAATTAAGGGGCGTTGTTGAAGATGCTGAGCACGTTGTTTCCACAATTTTAAGGCTGATAAAAAGGTAAGTCCCGTACCAAAACCAATTTCACTTAAGACAATATAAGAATCATGTGTATTGGAACGTTCAAAGATTTGTTGATCGTCCAGATAAAGATAACGTCGTTCTGCCAGTCCGTATTGAGGCATATAATAAAAATCATTATATTCTGGGCAGTATGGAGCAATACTATTTTCAGATTTGTTATACGTTACGTGATAAAAATTCTTTGTAAATGTAGACAAATCCATGAGAAACAGTACTGTAATCTATTAATGATGAGCATTATCTAATGTTTGATAGAGTAATGTCTATAAAATTAAGCATGATTTCATAACAAGTTAGTTTATTTTTTATAAAAATCAGTCATCACTAAGGTTTTTATCGATATGCTAGAATTAGAGATAGCATTGAGATTAGAAATATGAGGTCTGAGTTATGCACAGAACGTGGTTGAATAAAGTTATAAGTTATGTGTTTCTTATATGTGCTCCTTGGGTTATTTTTGCTTCTGAAGAAAAATCTCGAGTTATTGTCGTTGCTGATAATATTTTTCAATATTTGAAAGATACAACTAAGCCAGTTGAAAATGAAAAGAATATTCATGTTCTCATTAGAGCTGGTACTACGGATTTAGCATTAAAAATGCTCACAGAAGGTCAAGCAGATATTGCTGCTATTACACGCTCGCTCTCTCAGGAGGAAAAAGCCGATCATCCGCAATGGGTTGAAACGCCAATTGCATCCGATGCTCTTGTTTTTATAGTGCATCCAGATAATCCATTAAAATCACTAAGTTACAGTCAGGTTCAAGAGATTTATACTAATCCAAACATGACTTGGGGTGACTTGATTGGACCAGATCATGAACTTTCTCATCAAAAAATTCAGCCTATGTCTAAAACACCAGAAAATGGTGTTTTTCATAATTTCGTGGAGTATTTCCGTATCTCAGATTACCAGTTAAAAGGAAATTCTGTTTCTTTTAAGATTAATTCAAATCAAGAAAATACAGCGCGTGTTGCAACTGTTTCATCAGATCAAGCAGCTGTCGCTCAATTAGCCGTGCGCAAGCAGGGGATCATATTTGTTTCCTTAACTGCACTAAAATCATATAAAAATGGAAAAGATTTTAATGTAGTTGCCTTCACTAATGTAGAGCCTTCAGTAAAAACAACATTCGATAGAAGTTATCCAATTACATACCGCCTAAACATGGTTCTTGATTCAAAAAAATCTAATTCTGAGGCATCTGAATATTTGGCATGGATTTTAGAAGGTGAAGGGCAGGATATTTTTAGAGAGTTTGGTTTTGCACCTATTAACTTAAAAACAAAAATTATCCAGACAACATCTTCAATTACACGCTTTCGTCAGTTTTGAAAGTGATTTTATTCAGGTAGATATTCATGTATAATAAGTGTCATTTAAAATTTATATCAAAACTATACGTTAGAATTTAGAATATTTCTGAGTCTAAGGGGAGAGCTATGTTGCCGCAGGATTCGGCCCTAGGATTTTTTCGCAAGATGATTCGTCCTTTTGGGCTCTATATTTTTTTCCAGTTGTTAATTATTGCATTTTGGGCATTCGATCTGTCGTTTAGGCCATATCTTGTCAAGTTAATGCTCGATCATGTTGCTACAGTGGCAACAAATCCCGATCACTTGCAATGGTTATTCGTTCTTATGTGTGTTTATGTAGGAATGTCATTCTTTGTAGGGTTGATCTTTAGAGTATATAACTATCTCAATCTTATCATCAGACCAGGCTTAAAGGCGGCAGTTGGTCAGTATGTTGTACAAAAACTGCTCAAGCATTCACAGCAGTTTTATCACGATCATCTTCCAGGAAACATTGTTAATAAAATTAAAGAGTTAACAACTGGGGTTCCTGAGTTACTTGATTTGTTGGTGGATAGATTACTGCCAACTTTTCTTACTGTTGTTATTGCGCTTGTATTTTTATCGTCTGTACATGTTAATTTTGCTATTGGCTTAATTGTTTGGATTACGCTTTATCTCTCCGGTTCTTTGTATTCGACACAATATGCACAAATGTTTAGTCGTGAAGTAGCTGAAAGACGCTCTGAATTATCCGGTTATTACGTTGATTTATTCACAAATATTCTAACAGTAAGACTTTTTTCAGCCTATCAAACAGAGCAGCTTTTAACACAAGAAAAACTGAGCCTTTTCACGCGCGCTGAACGAAGCAAAGATCTGTTTTTCATGAAGTTATTCTTTTTTCAAAGTATTTCTTTTACATGCTATCAAGTGATCTCTCTCTATTTTCTCTATCAAGGGATTGCCAATCAAACGTTTTCGGTTGGAGATTTCACTTTAATTTTAAGTATTAATATTGAAGTGATTCAGGTCCTATGGTTATTTTCTAGAGACATTGGAGAGTTTGCAACACATATTGGA
>VGTX01000091.1 GCA_016874315.1 Gammaproteobacteria bacterium
AATTGCTTGTATCATGGGTAATATGCAAGTTCAGCAAGTTTTCATATCTTATTTGCAATCCCAAAATACCAATGACATAGAAACCCACACTCGAAAACTTCCACAAATCTTTTCAGCGCATCATATTCAAAATAATAATGAACCTACCATCGATAATAAGATACCTCGATTTAAGATATGACAAAGTTTTTAAAGAAGCTATATCAGCACCACCACAGAATGCAACTCGTATTCATTACCTACAAAACCCCATTTAGAAAAAACACATTGAGATACCTTCATGATTCATGATTCAGACAATTTATTCCAATCACATTTAAAAGAATTACACGAGATATTAACCAGCCAGCTCAAAAGCGCCGGCATTCTTGCGGAAATCCACTCTCAACAAGATGTAAAAAGAATCAGTACTAATCAGAAAAAATTATTATCAAGTTGCAGGAAATTTTATCAGAACATTCAAGACAATTTTGCAAATCACACCACAGGACAACATTCATCTCAACTATCTATTTTCATAGAACATACGATTTCTTTTAATAACGAACTGAGTACTTTAAAAGAAAAATTCTTTAAATATACTTTTCAAAAAATCATTGGAAACGTTCTCTTTCCTCATCTTAAAAATTCAACTAATGCAATTCAGCAATCAATTCAACTTTCTGATTATTCTGATAATTGGGCAACTAAAGTCAGCAAGGATATTCAGCTGTATTTCGATATACGAGATAAGATAATAAATCTCAATCACAAAGAACTTCAGGATATGATTGATGCAACTCCTCAGAAAATCGAAGAATTAATAAAAAGTACAAATTATCAATTATGGTACGATGCAATTCATTCAGAACACCTCAGTATCATCGCACTCTTGTTCGAACTCATCGATATACCTAACAAGCACATTAACACCGCATTAGAGCAAGCTGTAGAATTAGGCAGCATGGAATTAATAACATATATGATTGAACAATCTTGTGCGAATAGAGATGATTACATTCAGATACTTTTTAATAAAAACCTTCATATCAGTTATGAAAGAGAGCCAAAGACTCCTTGGTACCAGCTAGAACATGTCGCTGATACTTATAATAAAAATATAAGCAAACTGTATACTCAAGCACAGCGTCTTCAAAACCATTCTGATGTTAGTAAGCAACCACGACGGTCGAGCGTAAATGAATTTTTAAAAATAAAACTTACTATTCTTCCCCCCCATGATGTCTTAATACTTGCTGGGCAAAAACTGGGTTATCCATTGAATAATAAAGGAATATGCAATGGTTATGCCATGAGATGGATAGAGGCCTCTCTTTTAAAGCAGCAGCCCAAGTTCTTCAATCGAATAGGTAATATCATGCTGCTGCATTCTTTACTCAGTAAAGAATACACCTTGGAACAATTAAGACAAAAGCCAGAATGGAAAAATGTATTATGGGATATTAAAGCATTCTATGAAAGTCTATTCTTATACCAAAACCCAGAACAAATTGTGCATTCTATATTAGCGCAATATGTTAATCAATATGATATTCATGTGATATCTTCAATCGCTTCTTCTGATGAAATAGAAAAAATAGGTGGAATTAAGCGCTCCTCTATTCTGCGGTACGATGAGTTTAGTAAGCAAGGATTGAGTCGCACGCTAGAGCTTCTGAAACAACAAATCAAAAAATCACAATATCAAGAACCTGTATGCTTTTTATTAAACAGCCACTCTAAAGAAGTAGAGCTTCATGCGATAAATATCATCTATAACCCAACTGACAGTTCTTGGCAGTGGATGGATATTAACTTAAAAAAAATATTCTCCGCTAACACATTGACGGAATTAATAGATAGTTTAGATAAAATACCATCTATCATATCCCTCAATAAAAAATATCTCGAATTGTATCGCACTTTCTGTATTTCAGCAGTATTACCTAAAAAAAACTCATTCACTCTAGAGCAGGCTTTAACAGAGATACCTATAGTTAATATTTCAGATCTGCTTCTTGTTAATCAATCAACTTTATATCTAGCCTCATATCAGGGTAGTACAAAAGTTGTGCAAGCCCTACTGAAGCAAAGCACCAATCTCAATTTCAGGCTGACTAATGGTTTAACATCTCTTTTTATCGCTGCACAAAATGGTCATATTGAAATTGTAAAAGCATTGCTTGAAAAGGGCATCAACCCCAATCTCGCTATGAACAATGATGCAAAACCTCTTTTTATCGCTGTACAACAAGGTCATATTGGAGTTGTGCAAGCCTTACTTGAAAATGGAGCCAATCCCAATCTTGCAATGGCCAATGGCGCGACGCCTCTTTTTATCGCGGCGCAAAACGGCCATATTGAAATCGTAAAAGCTTTACTTGAAAATGCAGCTAACCCCAATTTCGCTAAGAATGATGGCACAACACCTCTTTTTATCGCTGCACAACAAGGTCATATTGCAGTTGTTGACGCATTATTGGAAAAAAATGTCAATCCAAATCAAGCAAAACTCAACGGTGCAACACCTCTTTTTATCGCGGCGCAAAACGGCCATATTGAAATCGTAAAAGCATTACTTAAAAATGCAGCTAACCCCAGTCTCGCTATGAGCGATGGCACCACACCTCTTTTTATCGCTGCACAACAAGGTCATATTGCAGTTGTTGACGCATTATTGGAAAAAAATGTCAATCCAAATCAAGCAAAACTCAACGGTGCAACACCTCTTCTTGTTGCTGCACAAAATGGACATCCTGAGATCGTAAAAGCATTACTTAAAAATGCAGCTAACCCCAGTCTCGCTATGAGCGATGGCACCACACCTCTTTTTATCGCTGCACAAAATGACAGAGTACATATAGTAGAATATCTATTATTGCATGGGGCTGACTGTGATAAAAAATTCCAAACAACTATTGATTCTCTTGATAAATTTGCTGATGAAAAAACAAATGATAATAATCAGTTAAAAGAAAGAATGACTCAATTTATTCTTGAATACCAAAAGAAAAATCCTACCGCAGAAAAAATAGAAATTACTCCCGAACAAATTGCTTGTATCATGGGTAATATGCAAGTTCAGCAAGTTTTCATATCTTATTTGCAATCCCAAAATACCAATGACATAGCAGTCCACACTCGAAAATTTCCACAGATTTTTTCAGGGCATTATCTTCAAAATAATAATGAATCCACCATCGATAATAAGGCACCTCGATGCAAGCTATAACCAAATTTTCAATGAAGCGACATATAAACATCTCTCACACAATCAATAACCAACTTTGGCGAATACACGTTCATTTAAAATTTATTTAAAAAAGGAATTTGGGTTCATAGAGTTATATTCATGCCATTTCACTCTTCGCGCCTATATGATAATACATGCTGTGATGTTCGTTGGTCTTTCTTTCATTTATACTCATTAATCTAAGATACTTTTTATTCTGTTTTATTCGGATCGTCATTATTTCCAGTATTAGGTGGGATAGAAGTATTATTCGCTGTGTTATTATTCATAGTATTTACTTCGTTGAAAAATAAATCATCTGAATATTCACCAGGATTTTCCATACTATTAATTTCTTTCAGATCTGGGCGATCTTCCTGCCCTAGATTAGCATTGCGAACATTCAGATCAGTCGCATCAAACGCCTCTCGTGTATTAAACTTACTCTGATCTTCGAGTTCACCTTTTTGAATAGCATCTCGTTCATCGGAAGTCAGGTCGTTCGTTGTTATAGCGCCTCGAAAATTATCATTGGGATGCGTATTCGCAAAATCAAGATCGTCTTTTAAATCACGATCGTGTTCGGTGATTGCATCTCGACGAGTTAAATCCAGACCCTTATCTTTATCACCCTTGAGCCATTCAGATGTTTTATTAAGCATATTATTCATCGGATCGATAACCTTTTTACCGAGATAATCCGCACCGGTTTGCATGAGTTCGGATGCAGAAGGAAGCCGTTTGGGACCTTTATAATCATCGCTTCGATATTTTTGATAAGCTTTACTAATTTCTTGCTCTAAAATTCGAGAGCCAGCCTTACTCATTTGCTCATATTGTCTTTTCATAGACTGACTTGCTTGTCGATGTGTTTGCCCCACAATTTGAGAGCCTTGTGTTGATTCTGACAGGACAGCTGGTGAAGCACTGACCCAAGTGAGGACACGGTCTGGTAAAAGATAAATTAACGAGTAGCAGCGGGTACATGCTGCCGCCATGTAAAATGTATATACGTATAAAAACATGATAGATGTAATAGACATTAATGCTGTATTATCAATCCCAATTGTAGACATAATGGCATTAACAGTAAGAATAAACCCTTGGGTAAAAAAGAAATAGAAGATATTAAAAAGCTTAGCACCACCAACTAAGCCTACGACATTTAGGCTTGGCCGAATAAAGGCATTAATGACAATCATCAACGCTGGTGTAGCTTTACCAAGACCACCACTATGAGATATCAATCCTAGGCAAATGATAGGCGCCCCCATAATTGCAATCACAGAGCCAAATGTCCAACTAATGATAGCTGATGTATATATAATGAGAGGCGTCATTGGAAGGGCAATGGCAAAAATCGATGCAACTGGAATAATCAATCCGACTGCCTGAAAAACAGTTGCAACAAGTGTTAAACCGCTTGTCAGAACTCCAAAGACTCCAATGTTAATGAAGTCAGAGAGTATATGCGTAAGTGTCACAACAATTGATGTAAAAATAAAACTGACAATCATGAGTTGCAAAGCAATATCAAAGAATTTTTGCCCGACCGCAGCAAGCC
>VGTX01000092.1 GCA_016874315.1 Gammaproteobacteria bacterium
CAAGAGGCTGCTCAAAGAGGTGATCAGAATGCGGTCCCAACCAATGTACATGATATTGCTTTTGCAGGATCTCGTTCACGTACATCACGGTATCTTCAACAACACTTCCCCGCTACGAAAAAACCAGGATTGATTGAGAAATTAGAAGAGTTTGTGAGTGCATCCCTAAAGAATCCTGCAGTACTCAAAGAGCTCGAGATTGCAGAGCTCTCTCGAGACAAAGAGCGTTTAGAAGAGTTTAAGAAAGGTAAGCTTAGCAAGTATACCCCACCTCAATCTATTGAACAGATATTAGAGGACTTTGCTCGCTACATCCCTCACCTTAAAAGTGTGTATTCTACAAACACAACCTTTGCCTGGGATATTCTAGAATCTCTTTTTAATCGAATGGACAGTCTTGAAAATCCAAAAGAAAAAGAGGCCGCTCGTTATACCTTAATCCGTGCTCTTGATGATGCAAGAGCAGCATATGACCTGTTAGAGAAAAAGTATGTTGACAATACAGATTTTACTTGTCAAAAAGGGCTAGAAGAGCGGCTGTTAGACCATCATCAAATGATTGTCCCTGATGTGAAATCCAATCTGAATTCAAATGAAGAGGCGGTTCAAATTCTCATGAGCCCATTTGCAAAGATGGACTCTCAAGATATCGAAAATGGCGGAATAGAGCGTCATATCTATACTCCGCTCTTATATCAGCTCTATGCTCAGGCTGCGGGCTATCATTTTGAGCAGCAAACAAAACAAATCTATACACTTAAAGATGATGATGTTGATATTGGAATCTTAGGTAAGACATATCTCATTCAATTTGAAAACGCTAAATTAAAAGAATCCCAATCACAAGAATTTCACCGCATTATCAGACAGCTTGATATTAACAATGGTGAAAATAGCATAAGCTCTTTGGGAGTTATCGAGGTTGACGCATATTCTAAAAACCCCATTATCACATTCTTAAATAAAGAAAAGGCTCTTGAACAACAAGAGCACACTGAGACAGAGCTCATTGCACCCGAAACTCTAAAGACTGAAGAAGAAATCCTTAACACGATGGTTGCAGAAGGGCCTTTTATCGACCGAGCACACCTCGAAGCTGTACTTGCATGGCATGACCCCAAAGCCTCGATAGAAACCATGCAAAAATCTCTTTTGGCAGGTTTAGAGCCAAATTTTACGGAAGTGATTCCACCAAAAGCATCGATGATTGCAGCGTATGATTCATATGTTCAGAATCAACTCCACCTTCATTCATCTTGCCGATTCGATTTTATGCATCAGACTCTTGAGGGTATACTGATGCAAAACAATCTTGAAGACTTGCCATGCACACAAGCTGTCTTATGTGAGTATTTATTAGAAAACCCAACAGCTTTAACTCAATCTAAAAAAGGACCGCTTGCAATACTTTGTGCGAAGCAAGGCTTTGGAAAAGCTTTAAGCATTTTGATTCAAAATAATGCACCTCTTGATCTCCAAAATCAATATGGCAATACAGCCTTAATATATGCCGCTTACAACGATCATACGGATATTGTAACCGCACTTATTACAGCAGGTGCAAATCCTAATCTCTCAAATCAAGGTGGCAATACAGCCTTAATATATGCCGCTCAAAACGGTCATACTGCTATTGTACAGTCACTGATTGACAAGGGTGCAAATCTTAATCTCCAAAATAAGAATGGTGATACAGCTTTAATACTCGCCGCTTACAACGATCATATTGTAACCGCACTTATTACAGCAGGTGCAAATCCTAATCTCTCAAATCAATATGGCAATACAGCCTTAATATATGCCGCTCAAAACGGTCATACTGCTATTGTACAGGCCCTTCTTGATAAAGGGGCAGATCCTAATATCAAAAATCAATATGGCGATACAGCCTTAATATGGGCTTCTAAAAAAGGCCGTACGGATATTGTAACCGCACTTATTAAAGCAGGTGCAAATCTTCATCTCTCAAATAAAGATGGCGATACAGCCTTAATATGGGCTTCTAAAAAAGGCCATACGGATATTGTGAAGGCACTTATTAAAGCAGGTGCAATTTTTAATCTCCAAAATCAATATGGTGATACAGCCTTAATGTGGGCTGCTAAAAATGGTCATACTGCCATTGTTGAAGCAATTATTGAGGAAAAAAATGGTACTGAAGATTTAAAATATTCTGATAGCACAACCTCAGCACAAACATTAATTACTGAAAAAGATCTTGATTCACTTGAAGAGAGAATGCAGAAATGCTTAAAACTTTCCCAAAAAATTATCAATGAAATAAATCGAGCTAATCAGAAGTTAGACATAAAATCTCTTGAGCCAGCACAGAAACGACATGAAAGTATAGAGCTCATCATTGCGCTTATTACTTGTATCAAAAATGCTGAACAATCAAAAAAGCAGCCTACAAAAAAGGCATATGCATTGCTCAATAATCTCTTAAAAAGACTAGAAAAACAAATGGTAGCCCCGGGGATAGAGGATATTCGTACAATTCAAGAATATATTACATCTGCTCAGATTGGGAAAAACGAACGTAAAATTATACAAGAGCGAATGGATCATCTGATGCAGCTTAATGCGAGAGAGGAGCTTAAACAGATATCTCACCTCAATAAAACGCAATATAAAAACGCCTATCCGAAAGCATGCGAGAGAATAACTAAGTATAATACCGGGCTTGTGGAATATGTTAATAACCTCAGCATAGAACACCCAAATCTCAAAATAGAAACGATCAATAACGACGAGCTGTTTTATTCCACAGAAAAACTGATATCAGATACACAATCTCAGTTAAGTGGATCAATTATAGATGTCTTATATCAACTGCTTCTAAGATTATTTTCATCTTTAAAAACAGTCCGAGATATTCGCATTGACCGGAACTATAAGGCTCTTGGATCTCAAATCAACCCCAAAGAATTCAATGATCAAGGAACCCATAATCCATTCGCAATCCTCTGGGAAGAAAAGATAAAAGAAAAGATACCTTACTACATGAATTCTATCC
The DNA here is from genome assembly GCA_016874315.1 of Gammaproteobacteria bacterium. Taxonomy (GTDB): domain Bacteria; phylum Pseudomonadota; class Gammaproteobacteria; order Berkiellales; family Berkiellaceae; genus LLD-282. The sequence goes on from VGTX01000092.1 coordinate 3,017, forward strand.
CATCTGCGCCACTAGAAGACCCTTCTGCTATCAATGTTACGCCATCGGTACTTCTTTCACATCCTGAGTATGAACAAGATTTGAATGAGCTAAATAAATTATATACACTGCTTGGCCCTCGAGAATGGAGTCGTTTACTCTGTACGTATAACTGGAGTCGTTTACGCCTCTCTGACCAAAAAAATCCCAATATTAAAATGTTAAGTGATTGTATAAATAAATGTGCAACATGTACGAATTCAATGGATTTTTCCGAAGTCATTAATAAACTGAACGAGCCACAAAACACAGCGCCTGATGATATAAGAGATGCAACTAAACTTACTGCAGTCTTATGCGAAATTTCTGGCTTGACTCCAGCGAATTGCGATGATGCATTAGTCCGGATACGCAACAATATTATGGAATATGCCAAAGAACCAACATGCGATCAAAATTGCTATGATTTATGTGTAAGCGCCTATTTGCATGCTGTAAATTTTTATCACAAAGAAAAATCAGATGATGCTTATATTTCATTAATTAAAGATGTTACCTACCCACAGAAAAATATCGTTGAACCAGTGTCAGCAGATCGCAGTCCATTGACGTTTACGAGTCTAACGACACCAGTCGAATCAGACTATGCACCGAGTCATACATCGTCGAAGAGAGTTGGATTGCATATACATTAATGTTAAAATCCATGAGTCAAAAAGATTGTATGATTAATTGCTGAGATTTTTGGGAAGATCAAGAAAAAAGATATCGATTTCCCAATATGATTTTTATTCCTAAAAAATCATAGGCATTGATGCATACAGAGTGCCAAGAATCTCTGAATCAATGCCTATGCTTTGTTCTGAAGAAGTCAGCGGCGTCTTGTTTGCTAAAGAATATGTTCACTCAAATAAGATCCTACCACCGCTTTAAACGTTGGCTTAGCTACTGAAGTATTATAGAAAAATCTGCATCCGCTTTTATGAACTTTTTTGTTTTGCTGGAATTTTTTTTTCTGCGTTAAAAATTTTGTCCACAGAACTTAAAACCCTTACAGGAATGTCCTATATATCAGACAACTGAGATATTCCTGAAAGAGTTCTTTAATGTTTAATTATCATATGTCTTATGCAGAGTTATCGACTGCGTTAAATACGATTGTTCCGGAAAAACGCCTCTTAACGAAGTATGAAGTCCAATGCATAATTAAATCCTTAGAAAATCCCTTTCTAAATGCTATGCTACAGGAATATCCACTTCTTAAGTCTGCTCAAGAGCTTTTACAAGACAGTCTAACACGAATGGAGCAAGAGGCTGCTCAAAGAGGTGATCAGAATGCGGTACCAACCAATGTGCATGATGCAGCCTTTGCGAGCCCTCGCTCACGTACAGCACGATATCTTCAAAGGCACTTCCCTGCTACGAAAAAACCAGGATTGATTGAGAAATTAGAAGAGTTTGTGAGTGAATCCCTAAAGAGTCCTGCAGTACTCAAAGAGCTCGAGCTTGCAGAGCTCTCTCGAGACAAAGAGCGTTTAGAAGAGTTTAAGAAAGGTAAGCTTAGCAAGTATACCCCACCAAAATCTATTAAAGAGATATTAAAAGATTTTCATCGCTACATCCCTCACCTTAAAAGTGTGTATTCTACAAACACAACCTTTGCATGGGATGTTCTAGAGTCTCTTTTTGACCGAATGGCGGGTCTTGAAAATCCAGAAGAAAAAGAAGCCGCTCGTTATACCTTAATCCGTGCTCTTGATGATGCAAGAGCA
>VGTX01000093.1 GCA_016874315.1 Gammaproteobacteria bacterium
TTCTACTGTAATTTCTGCTTGATCGACAAACCGCATGGTGATATCCCCTTCTTTTACTCGAGTCTCAAAGACTTTCCAACTTAATCGACCGCTTCAGGTGCAACATCAACATATGTGCGACCATGTCGTACATAATATTCAACATGCCCATCAATCAAAGCAAACAAAGTATAATCACGGCCAACACCCACGAATGGGCCATTTTTCATTTTCAAGCCAACTTGACGAACAATAATGTTCCCGGCTAGAACTTTTTGACCACCGTATACTTTGACGCCACGGTATTTAGGATTAGAATCGCGGCCATTTCGACTGGCCCCACCTGCTTTTTTAGTTGCCATGGGAGAGTGCTCCTTGTGTGATTTCAACAATCTTTACGACAGAAAGCCATTGACGATGACCCATTTTGCGACGGGAGTGCTTACGTCGACGAAGCTTCATAATCATAACTTTATCTGCACGTTTCTGTTTAACAATCTCACAGACAACAGCAGCACCAGCAACTAGTGGCTGTCCAAAGAGGGGCTCTTGGCCTTCTACTGAAAGTTGTAAAACATCTGTGATAGAAATGCGGTCACCAGGTTCACCTTCGATTTTCTCGATATCGATGACTTGGCCTTCTTCAACACGGTACTGTTTAGAACCGGTTTTTATAATAGCGTAGTTCATATTTTTCAAAAATAGCTCAGAAAGCTGTATTATAAGGCCTTATCGCCCTCAAAACAAGTCATAAGATGAGTCATTCGCCAGATCTTTTTATCAGACTTGACCTGGGCGATAGTACTGAGCCTCATAAGCATGGGCTAATACACGCGCGCTATTGAGTTGGTCCCATGTCATTTGATTAACGAGCTCTTGGCCGTGGGTTTTATTATCTTCGAACAATCCCTGTAAAGCTACGACTTTCCAAGCATATGCTTTAGTGATAGAGGGGTATGTACCGTGACCTTTTTCATATAAATAGCTGACTTGATATTGAGCTGGGCGATAACCGGAACGGGCGCTTTGTAAAAACCAACGAAATGCTCGGTTAGGATTGAGCTCGACACCGGAGCCTTTTAGGTAAGCATTTGCAACATAATATTGAGCTTTTGGAACGCCTTGCCAGGCAGCCTGATAACGAAATGTAAAGATTTCCTCTGGGGTTCCAGAAATTGCACCGGACTCTTTTGCATCTGCAAGGGCCATAAGGGCTTTAGGATGATGTGAAGCGGCAAGATAGTAGAGGGCATCGTAGGCTGATTCTTGCTGATGAAAGGGAAACAGTCCTGCGAGTAAATCAATTGCCCATTGAGCAAGGGCATCGGCAAAGTTCTTTTGAATTAAACCTTCTTGATAATATTGCAAAGCACGATCGTAATTTTGAGCGGCACGTTCTCGAGCGCTTAATGCAAATAAAGCGTATGGATCGTGAGATTGTGCAGCAGATTCTAGGGATTTCCAAGCATCTTGTGTGTTACCGGGGATACGTTTTTGGAAGATTAAACGGGCTTTCATCACTTGTCCGGGCACAAGACTTGATGCGGTATTCACCAGGGTTGTTAAGGAGATTTGAGAGGGAGGAGTAAGACTTGGCAGTTCGAGTCGTGCACGTGCTTCGGCGAGTGCAGCATAAGGTGAGCCTTTCTCTGCGGCCTGATCGACAATTTTAAAGAAATCTTTTAAAACAATATATTCTTTTAGAAGAGCACTGCTTTCTTTTTCTGGCGATTCTAGGCCTGAGATGAGGTTTTGCTGAATATTTATTGGAATATATTTTTGCCGTTCTGTGTATTCTGGCAATAGAGAGTTTTCCTCTAAGTCATCCATAGCACGTTGAGCCATTTGAAATGCTTGTTCATCTTGTTGAGAAAGAATGCTCACGAGGCGGGCTTTTGCTGTAAGATTTCCAAGCGCAGCTGCTTCTTTTAGATACATCTTGGCCATATCAACATGATGCTGTTGGACCTCAATATCTGCAGCTAACAACAAAGCTTCGGGGTATGTTTGCTTCAGAAGAGGGTGCAATATTTCTAAGGCCTGGATATAGGCCTCTGATGTTTTCTCATTACTTTTATCTTGAGCAAGTTGCATAATTGCATCACGATCGCCCTGATTGGCAGCACGTTGGAGCCAAATGAGAGACTCTTCGGTACGATTTTGTTCTTTGAGAAAGATGCCATAGAGATATTGGGCTCGAGAATATCCTTGTGACGCTGCCCAGTAATAGAATTCCTCTGATTTTGAGCGATTAAATTCAACATTTTCTATCTCTTTTTTCTCGGGAGCCTTAGGTGTTGGCACCTGCTGACTATTCAGAATGGCGTTAGACTCCTGATCTGGAGACGGGGCAAATGCTTCATCAACTGTATAGAAGCACCCTGTTGTTGTGAGCAGTCCGATGAGAAAAAAGAATCGAGAATATTTAAGCATAACCGGTTACCACACTTGGCATAGAGAGATTTTAAGATCGGCAGAGTAATATCGTGAAGATTTTACTGTAAAGGAATATGTGGTGTTTTGCGTTGCACTACTAATTTGGTCGGAGTATGCCCATCCTTGCTGATTTCTGATCATACCAAGAAATTCGAATGCCAAGTTTGGGTACAGGTAGTATTTACAACCTGTACCAATAGACCATGTCCAATTCTGATCATTAGGGCTAATATTCACAGAGCCATCAGCTCGATATACAGCAGCACGATTATGAGTCCATCCTATAGTGATTTGAGCAAATGGATCGAATGATAAATTTGGTAAGAAATATCCTCTTGTAACAATTTCATAAGCATATCCACGATTTCCGCACTTTACAGGCTGGTAATAATATGCGACTGCATACAAGTCGTCATTAGAAACCAAATCACTTGCGATGGGAGCTAATGTTGTTGGGTCTGGAGGAACCAGATCGGTGCTGGAGTATCGCAAATCGATATTTGTTTGGGTAATTTGTAATCGATCGAAAGCAAATCCAAGACTGTAAGCAGGTTCGGGTCGATAGTGATATGAAAATCCAAAATCAAAAGCTGTTTTATTAATTTTATCAGAATCGATATTTTGAATTGCCTGATTATTGAAATTTCCATAAGTGAAGTCTTGAACATCTAATGCTCGAAAAGCGGTTGATAAGACTAGGGTATGTTTTTTGAGATTTTGTGTAGCTGTTGGAAAAGGGTTAACAGGAGCTTTTTGATATTCTTTTTGCGTAGGGTGTTTTTGAGCAGGCGCTGGCTGTTGCTGATTGGTATCAGGAGATTGATAATCGTAGATCCGAGCATATGCTGAGAGAGGTGATATCAAAAGTGAGCTCAAGCTGAGCAACATAATAAACCGCATAATTTTCCGCCCTTCTTCTTTAGAGTGATTTTAAAAATAGTATGCTAATCCTATCTCTTTGAGAGTTGTTTTTTCTTTAAATTCAAAGCGCATATCGCCATAGCTTCCATTCGCATTTTGTTGGCTTGGATCACTGCTATTAACAATAACGGTAAATTTTGTGGAGCGACCTTGCAATCCTTGCTTCAAATAGCTGCATGTTAGTGCTAGGGATTCTGTGAGCATAATTTGTAATCCAGCACCATATGTATATGTAAATGGTTTAAATGCCCAGCCGGTTTGATACAGGGGTGCTAATGTTCCTCGTGTCGAGGCATCATTATTTTCTGTAACGCTCATTTTTGTATAGGTAAAGTTTGCACCAATTCCAAACTTCAAGTATGGCTGAAAATATCCATCATAAATTGGGAAATACTGCATGGTGAGGTGAATGGGCACGTTAACAACTTTCAGAGACAAGGTATTTAAAGTGACATTTGCAGTAACTTGCTGAACAGTAGATGGGGCTGGATAAGTTGAGCTTGAGCCTGTTCCGGTTGTTTGGGTATTATCCTGTGTTGATGTGATGGTTCTATTAATAATATACCATGGGTTAGTAAGAGTAATGAGCGGGTTATTGTTATAGCTCATTTCAATACCCCAACCGAAATGCGCATCACGAGAAATTGCATTGAACTGTAGAAAATATTGTTGAGAAGGGGACGCACTTTTTTCTTGATAGTCGACAGTATAGGTTCCAGCATTCTGAATACTAAAAGACTCATTGACTTGCATAGTGGCTGTAGACTCAGTGGTCGTCCCATTACTACTCGTAGAAGTCGAAGTTGTTTGCTGAGTATAGTTACAGGGGTAATAGTATGGAAGAACGGAAGACACAGTTAAATCACTATAACCATAGTTCATATCCATATAAGAACTCACTTTCTTATATATGACAGACTCGGTATATTTCTGGTCTTGGAAATAATAGATTTCCTGCTCTTGATAGCCCGGATCGAGCTCAGGATGATCGAAAAGCGGACGAGGCGCTTCTTCTTGGGGTTGTTGCTGTGGTGGCTCATCTACGAAGTATAATGAACCACCCCAAGCGAATGGGCATAAAAACATCAAAAAAAATATCACGCACAATCCATTTGCGAGAACTCTTCTCACAGTCTAACAGATCTTGATATTTTCTCCACTTTCTTTATGCCAACATGAAAAAGGATTAAGCAAATGCCTCTTCATCAAAAGTGAAAACAGCATTTTGCTGAGCTTGTGTCAAACCTTTTTGGTTCACACGCTCACGAAGGCTTTTACCTGGCTTAAAATACAAAACGTATTTTTCGTCAGTAATAACGAGTTCTCCGGTTTTTGGATTACGTGCTTCACGGCGTTCTCTTTTACGTAAACGGAAGCTTCCAAATCCACGTACTTCCATTC
>VGTX01000094.1 GCA_016874315.1 Gammaproteobacteria bacterium
TATCTTCAGCACCACGCTCTGTATAAGCACCATGGTGTGCATAATCTGACTTCACGATCACTCCAAGACCAAGTCCTGGGAGAGTGTTGTAGAAGGCTTTATGCTCCATTTGAACACCAGAGATTGATTGTGCACTTTCTGCAGTCCAAGCTTGCTCGAGCTCATTCTCATAGAATACAGCGGAAATCACACGGCTGTGGTTGATATCATGCTGATACCCAGTCACAGTTGCTGTTAATTCGCTATTTTCAAGGCTAAGAGCGGTCATTGCTTGAGCTTGACGTGTTGTAATGGTTCCATGAAGAGCATTGTTAACATCTTGGTACTGGGTATCGCCAGAGAGCATTTGATAGCCAAGAATAGCATCTGGGCTAATAGCATAAGCGACTCCATGACCATTGAGGGCAACGTTCTGGATAAACTGACCATCAGCTGTAAGAGCACTGAAGGCTTTAGAGGTGGTCCATCCATTCCAGTGTCCATGGGACTTCAGAGCAGATTCAGACTGTAGGCTGCGTTGAGCTTCGAGTTGACCTTGTAAGTCTTCTGTATTGCCAGTAGTTTTCAACATTTTGCCAACTTTACTTAAACGCTCAACCCCTTCAAACCCTTGACGTGTCACACGGTTTGTGAGGGATGCAATAGAATCGAGGGATTGCATGGTAAGCATTGCGGAGTCTGGGCGAAGAGCGCTCATATCGGCAAGTGAATATCCATTCATCACCATCGATGTCACGTACTGGTCAAGAGCCGTATATGGACGCATCCAATCAGAGTTCAACTGACTCATCAAGGTTGAAAGGTATGCACCTGAAGGAACGTTGTTACTTGCAGGGTCTCCCGATACCACTCCACTCCATGCTCCAGCACTCGATATCTTCACATAAAGAGTACCGTAGCCTGCGTTCCCTCCGGTACCATTGAAGGCAAATAGGTTACCGTACATCGTTGTTCCGTTGCTTGTGCCAACAGGTGTCACCATATAGCTATCACTATACATAATACTTGGGTATAGTAAAATCTTCGCTGCAAGGGTCGCAGCTGTCTCCGAGCTTGCACTCTTCACAGTCATTAATGGGAACATATCGCCAGCTGTTTGAGCACTTCTGCTGATTGGGCGGAACTGAACAAAAAGACGGTCATTACCACTGCGCACGAGACTGTTGATTTCCACAGGAGCATCGGTGCTTGCAGGGGTTGAGGTTGCACCCGCTGTTGGGTCGTACTGTACAACAAGAACAGAGCCGTTGCTGATATTTAATGTCCCAAGTTTCACTTGATTCAGGTTTGTATAGTTATTTGGGTTCTCAAGCAACACACGTAATGACCCTTTTGAGGCCAAGGTGACTGTGCTCAGATTAGGAGCTGTTGTTCCTGAACTATAACGATACACATCAAGCATTGCATTTGGGGATACTGTAACAGTTGCTGAACTATGTAGCCCTGTGTTGCTTAAGCGTAAAGCTCCAGCTTGAACCTGAATCGCACCTTGGAACTGGTCGATTTTTCCACTTGCTGTATAGCTCAATACATTCCCACCTTTCTTGATAAAGGTGTTTGTTGTCACACCAGTAAATGCACCACTCCATGTCACATTACTGCTATCAATCGTTGCAACAATGGTTGCAGAGTTACTTGCAGTCATTGGCACAGAAGCTAAGAAGTTATTGCCTAACTGAACTGTTCCTGCATTGATAATCAGACTTCCAGTGTATGATGAGCCAATATTGCTAATCGTTAGAGTATCATTACCAAGCTTTGTGAGATTTCCACTTCCAAGCAGGTTGCTGCTCAAAGTTACAGGAATTCCAGCGTTAATGGTTGCACCCGACGCTCCGATAGTCATTGCTCCAGAGGATGAGCCAACGTTCAAGAGTGTTCCACTTGTTGCAACAATGGTTGCACCATTAAGCGTCCATGTCGCATCACTTCCAAGCACTGGAGCAAAGTTTGTTCCAGATGGGGTGATGTTCGCATTATATTGAATGCCGCAGTTATCACCAACTGTAATGGCTGCACCAGCGCCAATGGTGACGTTACCAGCATATACAAGAGAGCCACCACTGAGCGTTGTATTCCCTGTATAGGTCATTGCACCACTGAGTGTGGTTGGTTACCGCGTTATTCGTTGCATTGAGTGTCAAATGTCCATCATTCGCAATAGCACCGGCGCTTGGCATCACACAATCCTGCGATGGGCTGAGAGTGAATACACTGTAATTATTTAAAAGAATATCGGATTTTATCGTTTTAATTGCAGTATCTTTCGCAATAAGCGTCCCAGACGTTACAACAGTTCCTCCCGTATAAGAGGACTCACTACTCAGAGTCATCGTACCTAAACCTGTTTTTACGACATTTCCGTTTCCTGTGATTGGAAAATCAATTTGCGTATTACTTCCATCGCCTGCGCTCATTGTCACAGGAACTCCTGCTGGTAGAGTAATAGGAATTGATATCGTATCGTTTGATGGCTTTAGTAGTTGTATAATAGGGCCATAGTGACGCCAATTTTTCAAAGACACTGCATAATTCGACAGATTAATCTGAGATGGTCTTAATCCTATTGAAGACATTCCATCAGACATTACTGAAGCATCCTCCCAGTTTTGTGAGAATGGAATGGATACTTCTTCGCTGTGAAGTGCAATAAGAGGGGTGCTATATAATGTGGCTAGTGAATCGTTTTTTATAATAAAGCCATTAGATGCTTGTGGGCGATATTCAATAGGGACGTATACACCTACAGATTCTATCTGAGATGTACGATCTTCTTTTATTTCATGCGTGCACGCAAATGTATCTATCAATAAAGACCATAAAGCATCCATTCCTACAGGCCCTTGTATAATTATACAGGTTGTTCAGCCACTCCCCGATTCGGCGCTATTTTGGGATTTTGCTGAGGAATCAGTAACATTGCCGAATATCGCAAAGATCTCCCGAGGAAAATCCCACCAAGAAGAACCCATAATTTGAAGTGTGTAAGGCCACAAATCCATGAAATAATTTTTAAAGGAAATGGTAAGAAACTTCCTATAAAAGGAAGTAGAGCACCGTATTTATGAATATAACCGAGTCCAGCTGAGTATAATTCTGTTCCAGATTCCCCTAGTAGAGATGTAATAAATACTTGACCAAGAAATGCACCCAAACTGTATGCAACAAGTGCCCCTAAAAGAGCCGAAGCAATCGCTATAATAATTATTTTTAGCTTTTCTTTTTTTCTTGCAAGCATGACAGGAGCTATAATCAGCTCAGGAATCATTGGTAAAAATATTGGCTCTAAAAAGCAAATAAGGCTCATTATAAAAATAGCTTTGCGACTATGTGCGATTTTTCCAGCACGACTTTTTAATTTTTCAATAAGATGTGAAAAATTCATATAGCCACCTAAAAATCCGATACCTTATTTCTCAATTATAACATGTGCTATTTAAAAAGAGAATTTGGTAGAGCGGTATATAAATAAATATTTTAAATACAATTAGTTATAATTATATTGAGCGTAACTGCCCCCGCCGGGAATTGAACCTGGAAGTGAACTGCACGCCCCTAAAGGGAGCATGCTTCCCATCAAGCAACCTCAAACTTAGGAGGTTTGCGATTTATCCTATTAATCTACGAGAGCAATGTGCGTTTATATTAGCATATATTTGAAATAAGGATTGAAGCATGCATGTATATACAATAACTTGTTTAACACTATCTAAATTTTATGAGAGATGATGTGTTATCAGGGCATGCTCTGGATTGGCCATATTGAAAGAATATGCCTCTGTTTCGAGCCAGTTCTTTGGACTCTGGCAGCCAAGAACCATCCGAAGAGCCTCCAAGCCCCATGCTCCTTGAAAATGTCACTGCATCCACATTAAATCCTAGATTTGATTTTAATGAACATATCCTTGTTAAATTACGTTCCAAAAAATATGAATAGGTTTTAATCAAATCTTTTGCTATTGGTAAGTTATAGTAATAATGGACTTCATAACCATCATTTTCTGCAAATGCTTTTAAAAGCTCTTTTGTGGGCTGAATTTCTATTTCATTTTTTACCAGATTTGAAAATGTGTATACCAAATTCAAGGGGCCCGAAAAATCTCGAACAGAACTAATATATTTTTTCCTATGATCTTTTGTAGTTGTTATAAGTTTTAATGCGGCATCAAGGTATCCTGCATTCTTTTTCTCTAATAAAGTAATCACTTCGTCCGCTAACGATTTACGAGATCTGTGATGTGCTAATAACCCTTTCAAATTAGATTGACCTAATGGGGTATATGAATTCATATATTTTTCATTTGGCTCATGCTCTGCAAGTGCTTTACTTGCTTCAGTGAATAATGAAGTTGCTTCAGTAAATATATAAAATATTTTGAGAATATTTATTTCTTCTTCTGAAAAATCAATTGGAAAATCCATTTGATTATGATCGTAAACGACATTATGTAATTTATTAACTAAATTATCTGAAAGATTAAAATATGATCGTATCTCTGGTTTTTTGAGAAGATTTGAGAATGTCGCCCAGTTTGTAAATTTTATCGCAGAAAAAAATTGGTTATTAATAAGATTGTTAATATGTTGTCTCAGTACATTCACAGAAGAAAGATGGGATGCATTTGCCATGCCCATTCTCCATTCGCGCAAAGGCTCTCCCGGGGAAAGCTGCTGGATTCTTTTTGTAGGATCTTTATAGGCCT
>VGTX01000095.1 GCA_016874315.1 Gammaproteobacteria bacterium
ATCGAGTAATAATTCGACTAATTTTTCAACTGTCGTATCATTTGTTTTTAATCTTTTAGGTGCTGGCTTTCTGCTGGACGATTCCTGATGGTTTTTTTTCATTCGATATTTAAAGGCTTCAGCCTCATCAAGATTCCCTTTTTTGATAGCACGTATCAAATGATCTTTAAATGCTTCTGAAGTAGCATGATTAATTGTTTGATTGATTTCCCAATCAGCTATCTCATCTATATATTTTATATTTTCTCTTTTTACAATAGACTCTAATGGCTTTAATGCCTCTGCTATAGCAGGAGATTTAAGAGTGCCTGGTCGAGATATTATTCCTCCCCAAAGATTTGGAACTACAATCCAATCATCATTTTTTTTAGGATAGATCCTAAATTTCCTACCAATCACCGCCGAAATACTGACAATAACTGGTATTGCAATAAAATCAATTGGTATTTGCATGCGTAATGCTATATCCAAGATCCAATCTTTTAAATTATCTGGCAATAGTTCTTCAGACATTTCACAAAGTTGGATTTCGGGCTCGATGATGTCCTCCAAGTCTGGCCAAACTTCTTCTTTATATCTCTGAATACTTTTCGCTATTAGTTTTACCTCTTCTAAAGGCAAAGAAGGATTGCAGGAGTTTTTATTAATTACCATCAAGACTTCTTCAATTGCAGAATGTTGCATGCCTTGTCTCAATAAATAACCTGAAACACTCGTTAGGAAATTGTTCCGAGACCCTGCTAAAAATTTATTTTCTGATTGTGTATTCTTTGATTTTTTATCTTTTAATGCGTCTATATTCTTTAGAAAATCTGGTGCCGGAACTTGATCTATAAGTAATCTTTCCCATTGATAGATATCTCCACTCTTGTGCCTACTAGGAGGAGCGACAATATATCCTCCCTCTCCTCGAATATCGATACCTGGGTATATATTAACGTGATTTTTTATAGAATCATCTAAGATAGAGAAGTAAAAATGTTTTCCTTGCCCTCCACTTCTCACTGAAGAGCTCATAAGCGGTCCATATTTTTCCTGGATCATAGATAGGGAATCCAATCCACCATTCTTCGGATCAATATCGAGAACACAAATTTTTGATGCAGATCCAGTTACGATGCCTATATTTGCATTTGGCCATATATTCCACCATTTTTTTACCATCAAAGGATCAGATGATCCATCTTTAGAACCATTTTTTACTCTTGGATGTTTTCCTACACTCGTGCAGTTTTTTTTTCCACAACTGCAATGGCCATCAATATCTGCCTCATACAGTGGAATCACGCTCCACCCTTGATTCACATATTGCATAGCCCAATCCAAGTTAGAAACACAATCAACATTAGTGTTGAATATAACTTCCATTTTTAAACCTCCATGTATCATAAAATTGACCAATACATTGGTATTGGATACAATTAAAACCTTATCACAGATAAAGTGCAATATCAATTATTGGATTTTTTTACTTGTTTTTGGATTTAATTGTTTTGTGAGGCAAAAATGGAACTGGACTCTAAGTTAAAAAAAATAGGGAAGATCATATCTAAAATTCGCAAAGAAAAAGAATTATCGCAAGGAGCCCTAGGTGAGCTTGCTCAATGCTCTCAAATGACCATTCAGCGAATAGAGCATGGAACTAGAGGCGGGGTGCGCTTGGAATCATTGTTGACGATTGCGGACGCCTTAAATCTTTCATTGGCTGATGTTTTTTTTGAAACAGAGCAAGGCGAAGCAAAGGCTCAAAAATCAAAATCTCGATGGGAATATCTATCAGAACGAATTGAAAGAATGAATCCCTCTATAAGAGATTGGATTTGTGATTTCTTAGAAAAAATACTTGATAAGCCCTGGCAGTAATAATTAATTTCGTCGGTTTTGGCAGTCTAATGAATTTGAATAAAGTGATTTTCAAGATCTACTAATCCAGAGACCTGTCAAAACCGCCAAAACCTTTTTCCTTCTTGCCGCATCATGTCATGATTCCAAGACTGTATTAAGGCGCCTTCCCTCTAGATTCTAATCTATACGCCAAAAAATGCTGTTACTTGATCTATTTCTTTTTGCAGTAATGACTGCGTAGTTAAGGATAGCTGTAATGCAGTATCTTCCTCGAATATATCCTCGATAGGAAAAAATTCACTATGAACATATACGGATAAATTGTGAAAGAAAAAGTTGTAAATTTCATAAAGATTAGTCTCTCTCAATACATTATCTTTCTTCAAGTATCGTTTTTCTAAGTCTTTTATGCGCACCACAGACGCAATCACTTTTTTTATCTCTCTAACGCTATCTGCGCTATTAGCCATACTTGAATAAAATTTTTGTAACAACGGGTCTTCACTGCTTTTTGCAAGATTCATTTTTCTATCAATGTCATTAAAATATTCCCATTGACGAAAGTATGCATAATTTCTATCTTGATAACTTAATCGTAAATGCGCGCAAGTTTCTATCAATGCTTTTGCTATGAAAAAGCTGCTATATAAACACTCTGTTTTCTTATAATCTTCCATGAGTTTTATAAGAGAACTATATAGCTGGAATACTATTTTTTCCTGAGTCTTACTAATATTAAGAGAAATTAAATGTTTTTCTAACTTCTTTGCTGTATTTAAAATTTCAAGGCATTTGGCATTGATTGTAGTGAACACCATATCCAACCTCCAGATAATCAATCACTCTTTTGAGTGATTGAAAAAACAGAATATGTTTAATATTCAATGCGTTATAAGTGGAGACGGCGGGACTTGAATAATCCATGCTAGATGGCAACCCGCCTCCATCTGCTTATATTATCAAGTATCACCTATCATTGTATAGTAACAGTCAGCATTATTACTCATGATTTCCACCCGCAATTCACCCGCATATTTCGTATCTTAAAATAAATCTTTTTTTGTCAGTTTTGCCAGGAGAGTATCTTTGTTTTTTTATAATCTTTTTATCGTAGGGATAGGCTAGTGACAAAAGAGACAAAATCCGAAAAATCTAAGCAATTTCGGTTTCAGCACCCATAATTTTCAATACAATTTCAGAAATCCATTCTTTTTTATGCGGACTCATTCTTTTCATAAGTTTTTCTAACTTCGCAGAATAAGAAGTATCATCATGATAATTTATGTCTTGCTCCAGCTCTATAAAAAGTTCAGCAAGCGATATATCTAATGCTTCCGCAATTTTAAATAATGTCTCCAACCGAACACCACCTCCATTACCACTCTCAATACGCTGAATAGTCATTTGTGATGTATCTGTTGCTGCTCCAAGAGTAACTTGAGACATAAGCTTTCTTTTTCGCATCTTAGTTAAAACTCGACCCAAGTCTTCAATCAATTCTTTTTTCATAAGATGATCCCCATGGTTTTATTTAGAAAGATTACTAATATTTACCAATGCAATAAATTTGATTAATAATAATCAATCGCAATCAGATTAGATTGTGATTTAAACACAATTGATGTGTTTTTACTTTTTACATTGACATTGGAGGTCAATATTTATGCTATCTAAAGAAACATCTATAGCACCTTCTTCCTTATTACTAAGAGATTGGGCTATATTTTATGCCTCTATGAATTTACCTATTATACCTCTATATGAGCCAACTATAAATGGTCAATGTAGTTGTTATAATCCCGCATGCTCTAGCCCTGGAAAGCATCCAAGAACTGTAAATGGTCTCAAAGATGCTTCTACAGATATTCTTACTATTCAATCTTGGTGGAATAAATGGCCAAAAGCGAATATTGGCATCATTACAGGTAAGTTGTCTGGAAAAATTGTGATTGATATTGACCCCAAAAATGGGGGGCTTACTTCTCTAGAACATTTGGAAGAAATATATTCAGATATTCCTGGGGCAAAAGTAAAAACTGGCGGCAATGGCTTTCATTTTTACCTAGAACACCCTATAACCAAAATGATTAAAAACAAAGTCAACATTATGCCTGGAATTGATATTCGAGGAGATGGAGGTTATATCGTTGCACCACCTAGTACTCATTATACAGGAGGAGTATATGAGTGGCTCTCCCCTATCTCTAATAGCGTGAATATTCCTGAATGGTTTTTTAATCTATACGATCAAAATCACTCTATTGAGAAAAACACATCAAAAAAATTAACTATTGAGAGTGGAGGTCGTAATAATTTTCTAACAAGTGTTGCCGGCTCATTAAAAAAACATGGCTTAGATCGGGATGCAATTCAAAAATCTTTGGATTTTTTAAATCAAGAATTTTGCATCCCAAGACTCAATATAACCGAGCTTCTCTCAATTACAAAAAGCATTGAAAGATATAATGCTGATTCAATAATTGAATGGGAGTCGCCACTAGAGATAAAACCTAAAGACATAGATATCTATCCAATCGACAGCACGTACCTTCCTGAAGTTATAAAAGAATGGGTTATTGATATTGCAACACGTATGCAAGTTTCTTTCGAATTAATTGCAGTACCAGCTATTGTGGCTATTGGCTCAGTTATTGGAAGAAAAATTCGAATTTATCCTAAAAAACATGATAACTGGGTAGTAACTCCTAATCTCTGGGGAGCCATTGTGGCAAAACCAGGAATGTTAAAATCACCTGCAATTTCTGAAGCATTAGCTCCTCTTGAAGCGATTGTTCGATATGAGAACTCAAGAT
>VGTX01000096.1 GCA_016874315.1 Gammaproteobacteria bacterium
TTATGTATTGCATTTTTATGGATTTTAAGACCGATTCCTCCTCACTCTCTAACCAAATCATGACTCATATTAGAGAATGCTCCCTATCCCGGATTCAGGACGAAAATCCCAATTTATTTACAACATATGTCGAACATATTCATTATGAGCAATATATCTCGATACACAGTGCACGCTTCATTGATGCAGCCTTAGACAATTGGACACATAAACCGTTGTGGCTAGAATATGCTCCGACAACGGAAGAAGAGCGTATGCAAACCTTAGCAATAGTCTTAAAAATGCATGAGCATAGTAGTAAAGAGCACAAAGAGTATTTAATAGAAAAAAGCATCAATTGTGCACAAAACAATCAATATCCCATCGCAGTATCCACACTCTTAATGGAACACACGCATTCGTTAGAAAATTCACTCATGACGCATATCAGCTCATTGGGCACTATTGCTTTGGAAGGTATTCTAAAAACGATTGTCCGTGCATGCACAACAAAATCACATTATTTGGAAATGAGTTGCCAAAATTATCCTGGATTATCTATGACATCAGAACACATTGGATCTGCTAATACGCTACATAGAAGTCATGACGATATTAACAGCGCTAGCACTCCTGAAAGATCGGAGCCCTACTCAAACAACCAAAGCCATTCTTCTTATCAGTCTAACCCTTTCTAACCCTTGGACTCTCTGATAACATAGGCTGTATATTTTAATGATTTAGGTAATTTGCATATGCTTCATTATATTAAACCAGTTGTTACATTTCTATACGTACTCACCTGCATTAGCCTTATTGCAATTGTTCTGTTACAACATTATCGCTCTGATTTTGGGGCAACTGGCGGAACATCTCAATCCTATTTTGGTGGGTCTGGTTCAAAAGACTTTCTTTACACAGCAACCAAATTTTTAATTGGTGCATTTTTTGTACTTGCATTTCTTCAGACAGCGATTACGCATCAATCATTTACAAAAGCAAGAGAAGCAGAGCAATCAATTTTTCAACAAATTCAAAAACAGAGAGCAACCGAGCCCTCAAAATAAAAATCTTCAATGCAAAAAGATTTTCAAGTTGCAGATTTGTCAAAATTGAGGCCTAGGTAAGTTGAGTATTTTTCAAATACTCAACCCTTGAGGCCTCTTGAATTCAGCACAAGAGCACGTTAGAATACGAATTGTTAAGCGAGAGTGGTGGAATTGGTAGACACGCAGCGTTGAGGGCGCTGTGGCGCAAGCCGTGAGGGTTCGAGTCCCTCCTCGCGCACCATAATAAACTCCTTTATTTATAAGGGATGAAGTCAACAAATCCTCTTTTTGGTGTGAATTTTGGTGTGAAAATCATCCCGCATTCATCCCAAAAACTTCTTTTTTCATAAAAAAGAACCCCCGTAGGGCCCTTTTATTCTCCTATTTTGATCGTTCTATTCTATTTTTCTGTCGACTGTAAAGAGCTCTGGCACTTCTACTCCATGTTTTGATAGGTGAGCATACTTCTGCGTCGTTGCAATATCTGAATGTCCCAATATTCCTTTTAAGTCCCAGATACTTCCTCCCATCATCATGTACCAACTTGCAAATGTATGTCTTAAATCGTGAAAACGAATTCTCGGCACTCCACTTTTTTCAATCAGCCTCTGAAAAAACGTACACGATAAATGATTAGCATTTACAATTTTTCCTTCAGGAGTTAGGAACATCCTTTCCTCCTTGGGGTTTAACATGACTGCGTGCTCTAATAGAGTGTACAGTTCAGAATCTCTCTGAAATCGAATATATCGCATTTTCCCATGTTTAGGCGGTGCATATTTCTTTTCTTTTTCTTGCCATTGCTGATGAATATGAATAAAACAATTCTTTAAATCAACAGCACTCTTAGTCAGTCCCACGATTTCTCCGATACGCATCCCACACTCTAGTCCTAACCGATAGGCCAAATAATATCTATCGTCTTTAGCAACTTCTAAAAACTTCATAATATCTTCTTTATTCTGCCACCATGTATACGGTTTACGATGAATTTTTCTCATTTGAATATGTTTCATTAATTCTGAATTAATCATGCCCCACCGAGCACCTTGATTAAAAATAGTTTTTAGAAGCCCAACACAATTATTTGCAGTTTTAACAGTGAGACTAGCAAAAATTTTTTGAACAATTTTCTCCAAGAAAATCGGCGCAATATCTGCGATCGCAATATGCCCCATCAAAGGGCGAATGCGAATCTCAATATCTTGCATGTAACGCCTTCTTGTTGATGCGGCAATTTTGGGTAAATGAAACTCTTCAAACAGATTAATTATCGCACTGAAAAGAACTTTTTCTTGTGGTTTAACATCTGGAACATACTTTAAAAATGCATCATCATGCCATGCTTTTGCCTCTCTTTTTGAAAAAAAGCCCTTCTTAACTTTGACTCTTTTACCGCGAAAATAGACGTCTGCACGCCAAAATGCCCCATCTTTATAAACACTCATTAGAGACACACTCCCTTTATCCAGGAACAAATAGTTTTACGAGAAAACCAAAGCCTCCCTTTGATTTTGAGATAAGGCATTTCTTCTTTTTGAATCCAACGATACACCGTATCTTTGCTATATTGATTTTTTAAAAGAGCCAAAAGTTCATCTATAGTAAGAAGATCGTTAAAAAATGTTGTGCTTGGGCCTTCCATGTCAAATTTCCTTATTCTGCTATCAACACAAAGCGGGGTGGCGTTTAGAATAACTCGAGAAGGTAGTGGAGGTTTTAAGTGAAAGTGCGCTACCGATGAAAACAGAAGTTTCACAACATCTTCGCATCAATCAAACATGCCTTATAGAGAAGTAGATTGGTTGGTTTGTTGATTTATTCATCAACGGAGGAAACGAGTTCATGATTTTTCTGCATAAGATTTAACGAAACGAGTCTTTCGCATAATGCAGTTACACGCTTTATATCTAAACTCAAGCGCCCGAGTATTAACCCATTTATCGCTGGCAATTGTAAAAACTCTTCAGCATTTTGGAGAGTAACGCTACCTCCATATATCGTCAAACCTTTTCTGTGAGGTCCAATCATATCTGCAATAATTTCTATGCTTTGATGAAGGTATGTTAAATCGCAAGGCTCAGGCGCTCCGATTGCCCACCTTGGCTCGTAAAAACAATGTAGGTGCTCAAAATCTTGATAAGGTATATGCGCAAGTTGCTCTTCTAAGCATTCTATTCGTAGCGCTCTATCGTATTCTCCCAGGCCCAATATAGGCACAATATTTGCGTCCCAGCATGCAAGATATTGCTTTGTAATTTCTGCATGAGTTAAACATGCTCTTAAATCATGATGTCCGATAAGCGAATACTGCATTCCAAGTTTTCGAAAATAACTTGGCCCCATAGCCCCAGTATATGCGCCGAGCTCATGAGCTGTCACTGACTGCGCAATCGTCTGATTCGGAAATTTTAAAGCAAACCACCCTAATAATGGCGCTGGTGGTGCAAGCCACAATGTCGGATAAATTTTTAATAGCTCTTCTATTTCTTGCCACTCGTCAATCCAGTGATGCTTCCAGTTCAAAATAAGAATCTTACTCGATATGAGATGAGAATGATTCTTTATCCCACAGAGGGGAGTGTTCAATTGCATATTTCACCTCATTTGAGACACTTTGTAACTCTTCAAGTGCGTGTTGGCCTTCAATATGAATTCGCACAAGTGGTTCTGTGCCTGAGCCCCTAACAGTAATTTTCAAGTCTGGATGCTCAGCCCGAATAGAGCTAATTTGTGCTTGTAATGCATCTTGCATCACTAATTTTTTTGGAGAATGATGCTTAATATTGCACGAATATGCCAAATCTAAAGGAACATGAGATTTGTACCAGTTCAAATCACGCATATTATCATTTTTCTGAGAAAGGTGTTCTATCAACAAAAGTGCGATAAGCAGCCCATCTGCAGTTGGCAATCTGTCCATGCAGATGTAGTGCCCAGAAGGCTCTCCAGCGAGCAAATAGTTATATTGACGAGATGTAT
Organism: Gammaproteobacteria bacterium; assembly: GCA_016874315.1. Lineage (GTDB taxonomy): Bacteria > Pseudomonadota > Gammaproteobacteria > Berkiellales > Berkiellaceae > LLD-282. The sequence goes on from VGTX01000096.1 coordinate 4,011, forward strand.
GGATGAGATTCCTATCACCGACATCTGTTAAAACGAGAGGGATATTTTCTTGATGGCAATATCTCACAATGCCTTGATTATGCATAATGGTTCCCACCAAACCTGCCTGATAATTATTTTTTTGACGATAAATATCATATAACATAAGCAGAATGTAATTTGGGTCGCAGTATTGATTCCGATGATAAATCATTACCCGATCGGCATCACCATCCAAAGAAATTCCAAAATCACATGGATTATTTTTTAAATATTCTTCAAATTGTGTAGGAGCCATCACTCCAGCATTTCGGTTAATATTCAATCCATCAGGTGTATTATTTAAAGCAGATGCATTCGCATGAATTGCACTCAAAAGATTGGGGCCGATTTGAGACGCTGCTCCATGAGCATAATCACAAATTATTTTTAACCCAGATATTCGCTCTATCGAAATTTGAGATTCAAGGTATCTTTGATATTCCTCTATCGCATATGAGAGCCGAACCACATGTCCAGATACTTCCCCTCGATTGATAGGTTTTTTCTGTTGCATTAAATTATGTATTTCGAGTTGAGCCTGATCGGATATTTTTAACCCG
>VGTX01000097.1 GCA_016874315.1 Gammaproteobacteria bacterium
TTATTGCACCACAGACTACTGTGAGTGGATACGGATCGTGTCGCGATGTTACGTTGAATGGAACGATGAGGCATGGTGATATTCCTTCTCATGGAAGTCATTTGAATTCTTTAAGTATTGGACAAAATGGTCAACTAGAACTCTATGCTGGCTTGAATGCTCACTCTTTAATCGTAGATGGCCCAGTCACTGTTGCAGATAATCCAACCACTACACCGATAATGGTTAATGTATATGATGGAGCCTATCATCGCTCGCAGAGGCTTTTAGCATTACAGGCAAGTGAAATCGACTTGGATTTGTCACAAATACAGCTTCAATATCTCGCTACTGGTGGACTGTCTTATCAAGCCATGCCGGTTATTATGAATGGTACGAATAATCAATCAGCTCTTTATGTTGAAATTCAATACCCAACTGATTTGAACACGTCCTCTTTAATGAATAGTAATTCTGCAGTATCTTCATTTGCGAATTATTTGAATCAGTATGGCTCAATTGCTCTTCTTGATTTGCTCACCAATATGAATGAGGCTGAATTAACTCAGGCTCTTAACGAATTAACACCATCGCGTAACCAGGCACCTAGCACAATAGTGAATAACGTTGTGTCTAATGTCATGCAAGTTGGTCAGTCTATGAGCCAGGGTGCCGGATCGGGTGCATCATCTGCATTACGCCGTCGCGCTCATCAGCAAGTTCTGTATGCAATTCATGACCCATTAACAGCTCGTCAAGAAACGCCTGTTCTTGGGTGGATGAGTGGTACTGTTCAGAGCTACCATCATGAAGCAACAGATACAAATCCTGCACTTAATGCTCATGCACAAACCGTAACCATGGGTGTTGATTATCATCTTAATCAATCGATTTGGACGATTTCAGGTGGAATATCAAATACTCATTATAAAATGAAAGATGACAGTGCTGATGGACATGTCCATACACAGTTTTTCCTCCCATCTGTGTATGCGGAATACAATGATAACTGGTATATTCAGCCATCGTTTTGTTTTGCAACAAACACCGTTCACAACACAAGATTCTTTACATTTACGAGTACAACAGAGCAAGCCGATTTTCGTCAAAATACTTGGCAGCTTATTCCTCAATGTGAAATAGGACACACACTTCCTAAAACTGCATTCGGGAAAATGACACCATTTATTGCATACTCATATGTTATGAATTGGGCTGATGGTTATACAGAAACCGGCTCAAGTGGATATAATACACAGCATGCTGCAAATTATTCCAATACAACACGTGTTCTTGCTGGCTCTAAAATCTATCAATCCTTTGAGTACGATTGGGGCTTGCTCAACTGTACTGAAAAGGTCAGCTATCTTTTCGATCGGGCATCAAAAGAAACTCAAACATACTCACTCGAAGGTATTCCTGGTGAAACAATTATCACTGGTACGCAAGATGCATATAATTTACTAGCGTTAGGGCTGGAGTTTGAAGCATTAATTGGTAAAGAAAATCCTATCGATTTAACTTTAACATACTACGGGGAATATAACTCAGATAAGCAATCGAATCAGGTTCAGCTATCTATGAGCTATACATTCTAATAACGCAGCGTATTCAAGTGGCACGATATGTTTATGGATATCGTGCCAACATTGTGTTACTTCGATCCAACCCAATATTCTTCGGCTTCATCGAGTTTGTCAGTCGCAATTGCTTCTCGAATCGATTTTAATAATCGGTTCATAAAAAAGATATTATGAATTGTCAGCGCTTGGAGCGCGAGTAACTCACCTGCTTTAAGAAGATAATGCAAATACCCTCGAGACATTGTTCGGCAGGTAGCGCACTCACAGCTTGGGTCAATAGGATTCAAATCTGTCGCAAAACGCGCATTACGTAAATTAATATGTTCATGCGACATGTCTAAATCCTCAAGAGCTTTTTGATGAGCAGGCACTAAAGCTCCACCATGACGCGCCAATCGTGTTGGATGCACACAGTCAAATGTATCAATCCCACAGCGCACTCCTTTGAAAATATCGCGAACCTTCCCAATCCCTAATAAATGAATTGGACGATCTTCTCTAAGCTTTGGAGCTGTAAGTGCAACGATTTCATCCATTTGCTCTTTAGTAGAGCCCAGTGAGCCGCCAATAGCATGCGCAAAGAATGGGTGCTCGTTAACAAAATCACAGCTTTCTTGGCGCAGGTCTGAATAGACTCCACCTTGAATAATCCCATATACAGCTTGACGTCCATCATGTGTTTGCTCAAAAGCTTTAAGCGAGCGCAGTGCCCAGCGATGTGAACGGTGCATAGATTCGGCTGTATATTTTTTCTCGACATGAAATGGTGTGCACTCATCCAAAACAACAACTAAATCAGCCCCTAGCTTTTTTTGTACATCCATCGATTTTTCAGGAGTTAAAATATGCTTTTCGCCATTTAAGTATGATCGAAATGTCGCACCTTCTTCTGTAATTCGATGAATCATATTGCCACGACGGCCATCGCGCTTACCCTTGATTTCTTGTGAAACAGAGCCGTAACCCAAGCTAAAAATCTGATAACCACCAGAGTCTGTAAACATTGGGCCGTTCCAGTTCATCATTTTATGTAATCCACCAAGCTCGGCGACTCGCTCCGCCCCTGGCTGCACAAAAAGATGATATGTGTTGCTCAGAATAATCTGTGTATTTGCTGCTAATAAATCCTCTGTGCGCGCGCCTTTAATCGCCGCTTTTGTGGCACAGAAGATAAAGTTCGGTGTCTCCACAATTCCGTGAGGGGTGCTCAATAGCCCAAGTCTTGCCCGGCTGCTCTGAGATTTTTGTAAGACTTCGAAGTGAAAAGAAGGATAAGAGATGTGGCTGACGCCAGAACCATAAGATGCCATAGAAAACTGGAATGTTTATTATTAAAGTGATTAATTGTACCACACCATTTGTCGCAATATAATCCGACCATAAAATCTCCCATGCAATTGGGTTGCTAGGCAATATATTCCATGCCAACGCATTAAATAAAATCGTATCAATGAGCATTGCAAGCAGAATAGAGCAAGCGCTTCTTATCCAAAGCCGATTTGGAGAAACTTTGCGGATTTTAGAGAAAATCATGACTTCTACCCAATGACTGGCCCAATATGCAATTTGACCAGCCAAAATAAGTCGAAATTGTGCGGAAAAAATATGCTCAAGGGCATGTCGACCAGTAATATATTCCTGATAATTCGCGTGCTCTTGGGATGGAAGGGGGTATTGCAAAATAAGGTTAATCCAAAGGGTCACGAGTGCATGGCCCAGCATGGTCAGTAGGATACAGCGGCGTGCGGCACGCACCCCAAAACATTCAACAATCAAGTCATTGGAAAGATATAAAGAGCAGTATATCGTTGTTCCCAAAACAACAATATCCGTATCAGCAATACTCCAGCAAGGAGCTGCTGTAATCACTTGTAAATTGCACGCAATCAATGCTGCAACTGAATAGATTAATAGTCCTGCTTCACCGGCTAAAAATAAACATAACGCAATTCCTACATAGCAGGAGAGGAGAGTCGTTAAGGAAATGATTGCTGGAAAATAATAGAACATTAATTATTATTTTTTTGATATTTATTAGTATTATACATGATTTTTTGCGAGATTGGAACGCACCTGCAGTGGTCATGCACTGTTTATTGCAGAACCACTCGGATGGAGTAGGGATTTACATTGCTTCTGCTGGAATTCTCTCTACAGATGCAGGTAAATTGTCTTCAATGACCGGTAACTCTTTTAGAGATTTGATTCCAAAGTCATCGCAGAATTGCACGGTTGTTTTGAGGAGTTCGGGGCGTCCGGGTACCTCTTTGTATCCTGCAGTTTCAATCCATTGCCACTCGAAAAGTTGTTTAAGCGCAGCTGGGTTGGTTGATACTCCGCGAATTTTTTCAATATCAGACCTTGTCACGGGTTGATGATAGGCAATAATAGATAAAATCTCTAAGCTTGATTTAGAGAGTTTTATGGGTTTTTCAGAGATAAGCTTATGGGCATATTCTGTAAAGGGGGCTTTGATAGAAAAGCGCCACCCAGACCGGCTCTCATGCAGCAGTAAAACCGGATCGGACTCTAGGTCTTTCTTGATTTTTAATAATGCCTGTTCAATAACTTTTGACTCTTGCATAAGAAGTTCTGCCAGGGACTTTGTTGTCATTGGACGCCCTGCACTATATAAAATCGCTCGAATAGAGTGCGTTAAATTGTCAGGTGTTACGATCATAAAGAGCTCCAGACCAAGTAAATGGATTCAAAAGCATGTTGCTGTAAAATTTGAATGCGATGTTGCTTTCCAAGTTCGAGAATGCCTAAAAAACTTGATAAACCCCATTGCAGTGAACGTTTATAATACAGTAAAAAATCTTCAAAATGCAGACCGTTACTTGAAAGAGAATCGAGTATGGCTTGCATCGCTTCTTCTGTTGAATATTGTTCGGCTTCAATTTCATGAGGGGAGCGTTGTTGCATCCCTAATATTAAAGCAAGGTATGTGTTTTTCAAATCAATCAAGGAAGGATATTGCTTTAAGATTGGCTTTTCTTCTTCACAGGTTATTTCTGCACAATCAAAAA
>VGTX01000098.1 GCA_016874315.1 Gammaproteobacteria bacterium
TGACGCTAGAACATCAGACAGGACTTCTCAGGCTCCAAATTAACCCTGTTCGCTCAAAAATCAGTCCTGCGAGTTCGGCCCAAGAGGATTTATATCCTTTGAGCTTAGAATATGTACGCTATACTTGGTTAGCAGGACAAAAATGTCTTTAATTGTATATCATGAAAGGAGTTATTCATATGGCTATTCAATCTGTTGCATCCGACTCCGGAAGGCTCTTGACTATTCAAATCCAAGGACGATTCGATTTTTCATGTCTGCAAGCGTTTCGCCACTCCTATGAGGCCGTTGATGTAAAACCTGAAAGATATATCGTTGATATGAAAGAATGCGATTATCTTGATTCATCTGCTCTTGGAATGCTGCTTGCGCTTAGAGACTATGCAGGTGGAGATGATGCAAATATTTCACTGCAAAATTGCACCAATGATGTGCGTAAAATTCTTCTCATCACAAAGCTCGATGAACTTTTTGATGTTGCCTCTTAATCGCTTGTTCTCATGTTGTCTTTTGCTATACATTAGCATAAGACACTAAGAGAAGGAGATTGTCGATATGAGTCGACCAAAGGTAAACGACTGGTACCTCGATGAGGAAAACGATCAGAAAATGGAAGTCATCGAGTCTAAGGATGATTATATTATTGTGCAAATGGGTGATGGCGGTGTTCAAGAGTTTTCACTAGATGATTGGGAAGAACTCGGGTTCGTTGCTGTCGCTCCTCCTGATGATTGGGGACTGTCTTGGCATCTTGAAGAGCATCTTGACGATCTAGATGACCGTTACGAATCTAGTACATCAGGGCATCAAAAACGCCATGCAAGGCACGTGAAAGAGCGTGAAGACGATCATGATGAAATCGATGAGCTTGCGTTTTCCGATGATTTGGACGATCCCCAGGATTTTGATTCCCACTGAAGTCGTACAAGCAAAAATGCTGCAGGAATACTCGATAACGAACCAATCATAATAATCTGCGTAAGACTATGGTCTTGCAAGTATTGCATTGAGAAGTTAATCAAAATCGCAGCTGATACTGAGCGACGAATCGAGGAAAGGAAATATAACTGCCCAGTTAAATGCGATTGGGCAGTTGTAATATAATTCACAATTAACGCATGCGTTAAAATCCCTTTATAACCTAAAGAGACATTTTTAAGAAAAAATGCAATCCAAATATGATTTGCAATAAAAGACTTATCAATAAAACAACTTAAAGCTGCCCCATGAAGTAAGCATGCAAGCGCACATAATTCAGGTAAACGAGTAAGATACGACGGAGTAAGATAATATCTCGCTCCCATTGCTCCTATAATATAACAAAGTAGTCCCCAAATTTTACTGTACTTCACAATCTCTAAATAAGATAACCCTAAGTCGCGTAAGTATATTTGGAAGAAGAGACCAATTAAATAATCGCCTGCACTCATGAAAAAGCAAATAATCAGAAAAAGATGATGTTGCCAAGCTGTATGGCCAATCTCTTTCCACGAACGTAATGTAGATACAGCTTGAACATGTTTTGCCTCATAAGCAGAGCTCGATAAATTCATAAGAGTTATACTCATTAATAGAAAAATTAATGAGCAGATTAAATATAAGGCTTCCCAGCAATATACATGTGCTACCAATAACCCCGCAGCCTGACCTAAAGAATGGCCAATATGCTGTCCAATGTCTTGTCCCCAAATGAGTTCCATTCTAATTTTAGGATTGACTTGAGTAAGTTGATAAAACCCAAAAGCTTTAACGAAAATAATTCCTAAAATGTTTAAAAATACACCAACAGAGACCGTCATCCAGAAATTGTTTAATATGGCAATTGCACAGAAAATTGGCAACGTAATCGCTATCAGAAAGCTACTTAATATCATCCAAGAAACCCAGCGATTCTCATGCAGCCATGGAATATTGGGCGCAAGAGTCAGCCATGGAATAAAGAGCGTCTTGATCATGTGCGGCAATCCCATCCAGGAAAATGCTGCAATCATTACTGAGGAGATGCCTCGGTCTGTCATCCAAAGATTAAAAAACTGCCAAGTCAAAAGTAAAGGAAGCGAAGAAATCATTCCTAAAATCAAGCCAGTAAGATTTCGTGGCCACAGATCGTGATTTGTAAAAACTCGACTAATCAAGAGGGTATAATCTTTGTGTATTCTTTAGCCAGTTTATATAGATTTCTCTAAAAAATCAACATGATGTAAATACACGCTTATTATGGCTGTATAGGGCCTGAATTTTTATTAATCTCGCACAAGGCTCGGTTCCAACGCACTTTGCATATAGGGATTATTTTGCGGTTCTGTGGTCATAAACCGATCGGCAGTGCGAACGAGAATAATAATCGATGGTAAGGCGCAGCACAGACTGCAAAGAAAGAAATATGGCCAGGATACGGAATCTGCCAATACTCCCGATAATGATGCAATAATAAAGAAAGGTATGGCCTTTAATGATGAGAAAAAGGCATATTGTCGGCCTGTGAGCCCATAGTGTCGACAGAGCTGAGCAACCCACGTTGCAATTAATGTCGCACGCATGCCGGCACTAAATGACTCTAAAATGATTGTTACAGTAAGCCAAATCGATGAGGGGGGCATGCTTGCCAAGATAATAAATAAAATATGCGAAGCAAGGTGCATATAAGCCGAAAGTATGAGCAGTCTGAAAACATGCTGGCGCTCGCTGCTATAGTATGCTGCTAATAAGCCGCCAATAATAATACAAAAAAGACTTAAGCCTTTTGTAATTGAAGCAATGATAAGAGAAGAATATCCTTGCTCAAAATAAAATAAATCGCACATTCCTAAAGTTAATGCGTCTCCCAAATTCAGCGAGGATAAAATCAGTAAAATTGGAATCCAAGTCCTTGGGTTATGCTCTTTAAATGTTAAAAATGGCTCTAGAAACATTTCTTTCCATACCTGAGGGAGCGAATGGCTCTCTTCAGGAAATGAGCTAGGACTTGTTTTAATTTTTCTATCCTCTAAATCAAATGCAATACGGTCAGGGATGAGGCAGTACGCAATCATCGTAATGCTCATTAAAAGAGCAAAAAATGTGTATATTGTTGGCCAAGAACAAATACTGAGCAGAATAATTGCACCCGCACGACCAATAAATTTGCCGCAACGGTAGCCAACAATCCCAACTGCGACGCTTTGTCCTGTTTTCTCAGGACTGACTTGCTCAATTCGGTGTGATACCGTGGCCACTTGATTCATTGCAGAAAGCAGGGACGTTATAAAGCAAAGAATACCCGTAAAAGGAAGTGAGGCGTGTCCCGTTGTCCAGCCTAAAAGAACTAAACAACAAGCAATTAAGGCTTGGAGACTTATGGCCCATGCTCGTCGATGCCCAAAATAGCGTGTTAAAACTGGCAATTCAATACGGTCAATGCTCCATGACAAAAGAATTTTTAAATTATAGGGGATTCCTGCAAGAAATATAAGCCCAATCAATGACTTGGAGTGACCTTCATTTGCCAGCCAAATATTCATTGTTTGCCATGTGAGCACGCCTGGAAGCCCATTACTTAAGCCACCAAGAAAAAATAAAATGATTTGAGAAAGGGGTAAAAGAGAAATCGAAAAAAAACGCATCATCAATCCCCTCAAATTCATAATATTACTGATAACTTCAAGATAACTCATAACATGCCTTATTACTATCCATCAAGAAAGCATTAATTAATATTTTACAGAAAACTATCGTTTTACCTTCTAAAAATATCATTGATTATAGAATAAGTTATGACATAGAATGCCGCATCATTTTATTTTTATAACAGGATAATGATCAGTCATGAAAAACATATCCTTTGAGCATGGTGCTAGTAATATCCGTGGAAGAATGCTGATTTCACCTCAATATGATGAGATGTTAACTGCTTGCTGGGATTCTTTGCCTATATCTGAAACACGCATAAGATCTGAGCATCAGCGATTTACGATTAGCATTAGAAAATCCGATCTGAGTGCACCGAATATTTATCTAGAAAAAGATTTTGAATTTATACCTCGCGAATCAATGCAAATCGCTCTTACAGTGTGCACGGCTGCTGCGTGGATGATGCTTTATTTTTCAGCGAGATGCGGCGTAATTTTTTTGAACGAAAAATCGGTATTTATAAAGTAGGGGATGAAATATGAAAAGCCTGTCTATAGAGCAAAAATCTGCTTGTTTTGGTGGTGAATTAAATGGCCTATACTTGGTGCTGACTAAATCTGCAGAGCAGCCAGATGAGGGCATTTCCGTTGATTATCGAGAGCCTGAGCCAGTGCACTGTTACAATTTAACTACTCAAGAACAGATTGCCGTTGGATTGCAATCTGGCAATATCTATGTTGCTAGGAATGGTTCTGATTTTGAATTATATAAAAAACCTATATTTGGGGCTGCGTATTTATTCTATAGCCTTCCAGTAGCTTTTCTTGGAATCTGGGCTGTAGAGAGCTTCTTTTTGTGAACTGCACGCCCCTAAAGGGAGCATGCTTCCTATCAAGCAACATCAATAAATTGATCTGGCTTGATTTTC
>VGTX01000099.1 GCA_016874315.1 Gammaproteobacteria bacterium
GAAAAACTGTTGTTCTTCGATTGCAATCACTTTTTCACAGTGTTCTATTTTTTCTTTGAGATAAGGATAAGCATCTTGCATCAAGCGTACAACAACTTTGACATGTTGATGCAAGAATGGACGACGCAGTCCTAACTGGTAACCATGGCTGAGTGCGCGACGGATTAATCGACGCAACACATATCCACGACCTTCAGCGCTAGGAGTAGCACCATCTGCGATCAGAAAGACGCTTGCACGGCAATGGTCAGCAAGAACATTAAGCTTTACTTCAGTGATTGGGCATCCAATCTGATCGGCAAAACTTGTTTTAAGCAAGCGAAATAATGAAGTATCGAAGTTAGAAAAGACGCCTTCATACACACATGCTAGTCGCTCCAATCCCATCCCGGTGTCAACACATGGTTTTGGTAAGGGAAGGTATGAGCCATCAGCCTGACGATCGTATTGCATAAAAACGAGGTTCCAGATTTCCATATAGCGGTCGCCATCAGCATCTGGACTACCAGGAGGGCCTCCAGCAACAGAAGGTCCGTGGTCATAAAAAATTTCGGTGCAAGGACCACAGGGACCACGATCGCCCATCGCCCAGAAATTATCTTTATCAGAACAAAAGACGATACGTTTTTCATCGACTCCGATATGATCGCGCCAAATTTTAAACGACTCTTGATCTTGGTGATGGACAGTAATCCATAATTTATCTTGAGGAATGCTGAGGTTATTTCTAATGAAAGACCATGCATATTCAATTGCACCAGTTTTAAAATAGGAGCCAAAACTGAAGTTACCGAGCATTTCAAAAAAAGTGTGGTGTCTTGCAGTATATCCGACATTTTCCAAATCATTATGCTTACCACCAGCACGCACGCAACGCTGTGCAGTTGCCGTAGCAGGCGCTAAAGCGGGGGTTGTGCCTAGGAACCAATCTTTAAATTGATTCATCCCAGCATTTGTAAATAAAATTGATGGATCGTCGGCAGGAATCAGAGATGACGACGGCATAATTTTATGATCTTTTTGTTTAAAATATTCTAGAAATTCTGTCCGTAAAAATTGGTAGCTCATTTGAGTATATCCTTTTATTCAATGACTTCTTCTGTAACATGGCTCTCAGAATCTAAATTTGCATCAATCCACTCTTGAGAGGAGGGCTGTTCTTGAGGGACCTGCGCGCGACCTGTTGGTGCAAGGAAGTGTTCAAGAATTTTCTTCTCAAGCGTATTTTTTATTTCTGGATTTTGTAAGAGAAACTCTTTAGCACTTTCTTTTCCTTGACCGATTTTTTTACCTTGGTAGGAATACCATGCACCGGACTTTTCGATTGCATTCATTTTGACAGCAAAATCGATAATTTCACTTACACGTGAAATGCCTTCTCCGTAGTAAATCTCGAAATCAGCAGTTTTAAATGGTGGTGCAACTTTATTTTTTACGACCTTGACTCGAGTTTCACTGCCGATAACATCTTCACCTTTTTTAATGGAGCCAGTACGACGAATATCAAGACGAACAGAGGCGTAGAATTTTAAAGCATTACCACCTGTTGTTGTTTCAGGGCTACCAAACATGACGCCAATTTTCATACGAATTTGGTTAATAAACACAACCAAGGTGTTAGTTTTTTTGATCGTGGCTGTGAGTTTTCGTAACGCATGAGACATGAGTCGAGCTTGTAATCCAACATGCTGGTCGCCCATATCACCTTCAATTTCAGCTCTCGGTGTGAGTGCTGCAACAGAATCGATAATTAAGATATCAACAGCACTTGAGCGGACAAGAATATCGGCGATTTCAAGCGCTTGCTCACCGGAGTCAGGCTGAGAAATAAGGAGTTTCTTTGTGTCTACACCAAGCTTTTCAGCATAAGAAGGATCGAGAGCATGCTCAGCATCAATGAACACAGCAACGCCACCTTTCTTCTGAACCTCAGCAATCATTTGTAATGTTAACGTTGTTTTACCGGAAGATTCAGGGCCATAAATTTCCACGATTCGGCCTTTAGGGACGCCCCCAATTCCAAGGGCAATATCGAGTCCCAAGGACCCTGTAGAAATTGCTTCGACATCTAAATGATTATGATCATTGAGTCGCATAACGGTGCATTTACCATATTGTTTATCTATTTGTGCAAGAGCAGCTTGGAGCGCTTGGTCACGGGCTTGTACAGGGTCTTTTACTTGAGTCATCGAATATCTCCAAGAGAACGTGAAATTACCCAAACATTGTACCAAGGATGTAAGAGAAAAACACGATCTGATAATTTATAAATAAGATCGTTACAAGAAGAAAAAGTATTGCGATAAAAAGTGATTATTGGGTACACTGCGCAATATCTTATTAAAAATGAACAAGAGTTTTATTGTGCAGGCCTCTTCTACACGAACCCCTTTAATGCAGCAATACTGGGCGATTAAAGATGAACATCCTAATAAATTAGTTTTTTTTCGGTTAGGTGATTTTTACGAACTTTTTGCACAAGATGCTGTGATTGCATCAGGATGTTTAGATTTAACTCTGACACAGAGAGGAACGGAAGACGGTCAACCAATTGCAATGGCTGGAATTCCTGCGCAGTCCTTAGAAGTTTATATTAAACGCCTTTTAGGAATGGGAAAAACGGCGGTTGTTTGCGAGCAAGTTGGTCAACCGACAGGTAAGGGGCCGATGGAACGTGCTGTCAAGCGTATCTTCACACCAGGCACGGTCAACGAAGCAGAATTCCTGAGCCCCAAAGAACCTAACTATTTGATGGCATATTATCAAGACCATGGCACATTATCGACTGCTTGGGTAGATGTGAGTGAAGGCGTTGTTTATTGGGCACAGGGCCCACTGAGTGAGCTACAAGACGAAGTTCTTAGACGCGATCCTAAAGAGCTGATTGGAATGCATGCTTTATGTGAAGAATGGAAAGGATTTACTTCAAGAGCTCAAATCTTACCGAAGTGGTATTGGAATGAGCATGAAAACGAATCTTATATTCAAAAAGCGCTTCCAGCATATGGAGTATTCAAGGATAGTGTTATGTCATTAGCGACATGGCGTACAATTGGGGCACTCATTCGTTATGTGATATTGCATTTAGGAACAGGTGCTGTTTTTACCGACTTGGTAGAGTATCGTAAAGAATCTCTTTTAGGGCTTGATAGCCTGACACGAGCACATTTGGGGCTAGATAAACATAGTCAATCAAGCACATGTTTATTTGATATTTTAAATCAAACATGCACACATCTTGGATCGAGACTTTTACATCAATGGATGCATACACCATCGAGAGATTTTGAGTTATTGCGCACTCGTCAAAACATGATTGCAGCATGGAAAGATCGTAGCGATGGGGATATTCGAGAGCAGGCACGTCAGATTTTATTACGAATTGGCGATATTGAGCGATTAACATCAAAAATTGCTGCACGATCGATTCGACCACGTGAATTAGAGGCCTTAAAAAACAGCTGTAAAGCGATTCGGTCGTTATCAGAGGTTTTAGCATCGCACCCCATTCTTTCTCTTGATACACATGATATAGAAAAAATGGTACATGACTGTATCGATCGTTGGATTTGCGACGATCCGTCAAATAATTTTGAAGATGGAGAAGTGCTACGCCCCGAGGTGAATCCTGAGCTTTGTGAAATTGTGGGATTGATGACCGATCATCGTTCAGTTTTAAAAGAGTATGCGCAACTTGAGCAAGAAAAAATCGGCATACCTTTAAAGAGTGGTGCGAATCATATTCATGGATTTTACTTTGAATGTACAAAACAACAAAGCGAGAAAATTCCTGAATATTTTATTCGCATTCAAACTTTGAAAAATGCAGAAAGGTATCAAACGATTGAACTTCGAAAACTTCAAACACGATTTCATGAAGCGAAAAAAGCGTATCATGTGTTATGTCAGCAGTTATATCAAGAATGTTTAGAGGAGCTGGCAGGATATCTTGATGGACTTCGTCTTTTGAGTCGTCAGATTGCTTATCATGATTTAACACAATCTCTTGCGACAGTGAGCCTCATTAGGCAATGGGTTACTCCAAGTTTTTCGTTTGATAACATCCTCTCAATCAAGCAAGGGCGTCATCCTTTATTGGAGCAGCAACGGGGATTGAGTTTTATTCCAAATGGTTGTGAGATATCAGAGAAAGAGCGTTTTTGGTTAATTACAGGCCCGAATATGGGCGGCAAATCGACATTTATGAGACAAGTGGCGATTATTGTATTTCTGGCGCATCTTGGGTCAGATGTGCCAGCTGAGTCCTGCTGTATTGGTCCGATTGATTCTATTTTTACAAGAATTGGTGCTCATGACCGTTTAGACGAAGGACAATCTACGTTTATGGTTGAGCTTACGGAAACAGCGCGAATTTGTCGAGGTGTAAGCTCTCACTCATTGGTTCTTATTGATGAGATGGGGAGAGGAACATCGACATATGATGGGATTGCATTAGCAAGAGCGACGGCGGAGTATTTAGCAAGCATACGATGTTTGTGTTTATTTTCGACTCATTATTATGAGCTAACAG
>VGTX01000100.1 GCA_016874315.1 Gammaproteobacteria bacterium
GACGTTGTATCGCAATCTCATGAATATAATGATCGTATTGTCCAGAAAAAACACGAATGTGCCCTTGGTCGATATGCCACAACGTATCGCATTCGCGCAGTAATTCCTTATCGTGCGAAACGAAAATCAAAGTGCCTTCATATTTCCGTAACATGTGAAATAAACTTTGACGGTTTTTTCGATCTAAATGATTTGTCGGCTCATCAAGAAGGAGAATGCTTGGATTAGTAGCTAACGCTTCAGTAATGGCTTTTTTAAGTCGCTCACCTCCGCTGCATTCTGTATCCGATTCTATGACTTGAGGGACGTATGCACTCGATGTTTTTTCCTGGCAAAGTGCATGAATCATTTTCAGAAGCGTCGATTTACCACAGCCATTTCGCCCAATAATTGCAATGCGCTGACCATATAAAATTTGGTAATCAAAATTCTCAAAGCAGGTTTTGTGAGTAAAGGAGAGCTCAAGGTCTCTAATGTAAATCGGTTGGTGCATCATCATAGTATCTCTTAGTATTGGTTTTTTAAGACTTGGTAGGAACACAAAATCTGTGTGCTACATGAGGCCCTAAAGAAAACAGGGCAATATTAGAGAGTAATTTCCATGATGGCGTTCAATGTAATAAAAGCTTATTTTTAATTCTGGCACACTCTTTCCATATTTGACAAGTGGTTGTAAAAAATTCTTATCAAGAGGGTAGATATAGATTAGAGCCGATCTTGTTGCATGCGCTCTATAACATCGGCTGCTTGTGCCTTAATCGCTGCTTGTTTATCAGCATCAAATCGATCCCATGTTTTATACATCATCGAGATTCTTGGATTATGCTCGAGTTTCAAGCGATTCCTTTCTATAAAATCCCAGTATAGAGAATTCAACGGACAGGCATTAGGTCCTATGGTTTCTTTGACATTGTATCGACAGCTTTTACAAAAATTACTCATTTTATTGATGTACTGACCACTTGCTGCATATGGCTTGCTCGCAATAATACCGCCATCACCAAAAAGAGCCATGCCCAAAGTATTGGGCATTTCAACCCACTCATAAGCATCAATATAAACTGCTAAATACCACTCTTGTACCTCTTTAACGTCGAGTCCTGCTATTAGCGCGTAATTTCCTGTCACCATCAACCTCTGGATGTGGTGAGAGTAAGCATATTGATGTGTGTGCAATACTGCTTCTGAAACACAGTGCATATCGGTTTTTTTACCCCAATAAAAACTCGGTAATGGATGATTTGCATCAAGATGATTGAACTCTGCATAGGCTGGCATATGTAAATGATAAATCCCGCGCACAAATTCTCTCCACCCAAGGATTTGTCGAATAAACCCCTCCACTGCATTTAATGGCGCTTTTTTTGTTCGATATGCATCCTCTGCTTTTACGCAAATCTCTTTTGGTAAAAGCAGGCCTAAGTTAATGTAAGCGGAAAGGACTGAGTGAAATAAATAGGGCTCACGTGTCAACATCACATCTTGATACTCGCCGAAATAAGGCAGAATATGTTCAATAAAATGATCGAGCTCCGATAACGCTTGCTCACGAGAAACAGCACAATCAAATGGCTCCAACATTCCAAAATGATCGGAGAAATGCTCTTTTACCAATTTTAAAACATCTTTAACAATTGAAGATTGCTCATGAATAATTCTTTTGGGTGGTTGTATGTCATTATTTGGACTCTTGCGATTTTCCTTGTCATAGTTCCACTCCCCACCTGTTGGAGATTTGTCGTCTTCTATCAGGATATTAAATTTTTTACGCATCTCTCGATAGAAATATTCCATGCGTAATTGGGTTTTATTTTTCGCCCAGACTTTAAACTCTTCTATCGAGCAAAAAAATCGATCGTCTGTTCTGACTTCCACTAAAATTGAAAACATCTCTTGCCAGGATTGAACCATTTTGATTAATCGGTATTCACTTGGCTCTGTAACAATAATGCGAGTCACATTATGGGCTGCAATCATGCGCTCAAGTTCACTGGTAAACGAATGAGTATTGTCTTGATCGTTGAGAGTGATGTATCGTACTCGTATACCACTCTGATGCAGCTCTTTTGCAAAGTGACGCATTGCTGCAAACCACAAAGCTATTTTCTTCGGATGATGTCGAATATATGTGGCTTCTTCCTTAAGTTCACACATAAAAACAATATCGCCTTCTTTTACATCACTTAACGATGTAAGTGATAACGAGCACTGGTCATAAAAAATAGGTCGAATCGTACACATATGCATTTCCAGAATAATTTATTTTTAAGAAGAAAAGATTTTCGATAAAGATTTTTCAATTCTTTCATAATGGAATTGAAATCCATACGCAATCGCTTTTTTCGGAAAAACTCTTTGACCATTGAGCATGATTTCTTCGCCCATTTGCCCAAAGATTTGTTTTATCACCCACTGCGGAATTCGTAAGAAGCAAGGACGGTGCATAGCTGTTGCTAGGGCATATGAAAATTCTTTATTTGTAATAGGATTTGGGCTTGTTGCATTCAGCACCCCTGTAACATTCGAATTTTGCATCACAAATAAAACTAATTCGATCAAATCGTCTCGGTCAATCCAGGAAAGCCACTGATCGCCTTTGCCAACTTGACTGCCCAATCCAAGATAAAAACTCGGAAATAATTGACTAAGGATTCCTCCATTGCGCCCAAGTACGACACCTAATCTTAAAAGAACAGTTCTTATACCAAATGATTCTGCTTCACGTGCTGTTCTTTCCCAATCCTGACAAAGTGTACTTGCAAAGCTACTAGTTGTATTGATTGGGCTGGTATCTTCAAAAAAATCTTGGCTTAGAGATGCTCCATAAAACCCAATCGCCGACGCACTGATAAATAATTTTGGACGAATGTTTACGCTTCGAATGTATTCAATAAGAGCTTTCGTTGTTTCAATCCGGCTTTTATATATTCTATCTTTCGATTGCTCTGTCCAACGTGTCGCAATTGACTCACCGGCTAAATTAATGATGATTTCAATTTGAATATCATTAAGTTCGTTAAGCGTCTGAATATATGTTACAGATTGCGTAGAATGTAATCTTTTTTGTCTTGTTAATATATATAAATGATACCCTAGCATGCTTAATCGGTCGCATAATACCTTGCCAATAAAGCCAGTCCCACCTGTTATTAAAATATTTGCATTTTGCATGAGGTTATTTCATTGTGCATACTAATAAGCATTATATTAGCAAAATTACTGATAGCGAATTGATGAACGTGGATTCAAGACGCACAAGATATTAACGATCGATAGAGTACATTCATGCTAAACAATCTTGTTTTAGTAGTCCATAAACTCTTGTTTCATCGTTTGTGCTGATGTAATAATCCAGTTGCGTGATATTTTTTATAGATAAATAAACAACATGACACACTTTCTTTTTCCT
Organism: Gammaproteobacteria bacterium; assembly: GCA_016874315.1. Taxonomy (GTDB): domain Bacteria; phylum Pseudomonadota; class Gammaproteobacteria; order Berkiellales; family Berkiellaceae; genus LLD-282. Next base: position 3,410 of record VGTX01000100.1, read on the forward strand.
TGCTAGATTTCACAGGTCAAGTATACTAACTCATTATTATTCATGAATTTTCTGCACAGAGCTTAATTGAAAGGTATTTTATGACTAAAAATATTATCAATCCAGAATACAGCAAATTTCTTGCCGATTTAAAAGGGCGAGTTGCATCATCGCAGTATAAAGCAGCCTTAAGCGTTAATAAAGAACTTATTCTCCTTTATCATTATATCGGCTATCGAAAGACCTTGCATCTGAATTTCCAGAGATGAAGGGTTTCAGTGCGCAACCTGAAATACATGCGCAAATTTGCGGCAGAATACCCAGACACTCAATTTGTGCAACAGCCTGTTGCACAATGACCTTGGGGACATATTGTGACTTTGCTTGATAAAATATCAGATAAGAAAATTCGCCTATTTTATGTAAAGCATGCTATAGAACATGGCTGGTCACGCAATATCATGGTTATGCAAATGGAGTTATCGCTACATAAGAGGCAAGGCCAAGCTATCACAAATTTTAAAGATAAAGATTTTAAGCCCGAATATGCCGATAAAATGAATTTTTATCTATCATGCGTAGATGATCTTGTAAAACACGAGACAGATCGGCCATCTATAGGACTCATTCTATGTAAGAGTAAAAACAATATCCTGGCTGAGTATACTTTGCGTGACATGACGAAACCCATAGGCCTTGCCGAGTATAGATTAAAGGATGCTCTACCAGAAAACCTCCAAACTGCCAAACTGCATTACCAACGATTGAAGAAATCGAAGCTGAGCTTGCAAGAGATTTCGGAGGTGAGGGTGAGTGAAGTAACAAAAGTTCATGTTGATAAAATAAGCATTAGAAAATCAACTCTCAGCGATCCTAAAGATGTTGCCGTATTTCACGTCATACCATATACAGCAACGCTATCGTAGCATTAGCGATGAGCATGATTTAAAATACTATCCTTGGATAATAGGTTAATTCAACAGGATTAAAATGGAATTCCCTTATAACATAATCGATCTGACTCATAGCCTTGAGGAAAATGCTTGCGCAACGCCGCTTCTTTCAGAGGCGGGTCAAGCAAGCTCTCGGCTTTTGGCCGATATTTTTATTGATTGATTAATTTGTTTTGCAGA
>VGTX01000101.1 GCA_016874315.1 Gammaproteobacteria bacterium
ATATTGCGGCACGGGTTTGGATTGGTACTTTTCATGGACTATCCAATCAATTTTTGCGTAAATATGGCTCTTGGATTGGATTGAAATCAGATTTTCAAATTATTACACCATCCGATCAGAAAAAAATTTTTAAACAACTTGTAACATTAGATGGCGCCTTAGACTTATCAGCAAGTGAGCAAAAAAACATTTTATATTTGTTGGGAGAATACTATAGAAATAATTCCTGGCCACATGATCGACAAATGCGACATCTTATTGAGAGATATTTAGCGTATATCAAACAAAATGGATTGTTAGATTTTGATGCCTTAATTATCGCGGCTCAGGCCTTATTTGAGCGTCCTGAGTTTCAGCAAGAGGTTACTAGAAATATTCGACATGTCCTTGTTGATGAATTTCAAGATACAAATCCTGCTCAGTTTTTATGGATCCAGTCACTCTTAAAGCAGGGAAGTTGCGGAACATTTGTTGGAGATGACGATCAATCAATTTACGGATTTCGCGGAGCAGATTTGTCAATTATTCAAACTGCAGAAATGATGCTGGATGGATTGTGGACCATTAAACTAGAACAAAACTATCGCTCCACTCCACATATTCTTAATCTTGCTAACACAGTAATTGCGCAAAATAAAAATAGACTTGGAAAAACATTATGGACTGATAATCCTAATCATAGACAACCTGTTGTTATAGAAACAATCAATGAATATCAAGAAGCACAAGAAGTTTGTCGTATGATTCATGAATTGCTCCATCGTGGAGTAGCTCATCAGGAAATCGCTATCTTATATCGATCACATGCTTTATCTCGATTAATAGAAGCCGAATCAAGAAAATATCAATGGCCATATCAAATTTCTGGAGGGCTTCCATTCTTTGAGCGTGAAGAAATTAGGGATATCATGAGCTACTTACAGGTTATAGACAATCCTAAACAATCGATAGCTTTGATGCGTATTATCAATAAGCCTGCCCGCAAAATAGGTGAAAAAACACAACAAGCCATCATGGAGTATGCAGAAAAATATAATGTATCTTGTTGGGAATCTATGTTAAATCTTTTGCCTGGATTTGCGCCACAGGCTCAAAAAGCAATTAGATCTTTTTGTGAGCTTATTGAAGAATTGCGAGGAATGGCTGCGCAGACTCAATCCCTTGCAACATTTGCAGATCAGGTAATTGCTCGTACACAATTGCTATCTGCATATAATGATCAAGATTCTTCAGATCAAAAAGCCGATAATCTTTATCAGTTTCATTTAGCGTTGCGCGATTATCAGTTGGAGTCTCAAGAAGATCAACAAACATTGTTGCGTGCTTTCTTGAATGATTATTTACTCGACGATCGAGTGGAGCGCCAGACAGAGAATTGCTTAACACTTAGCACCTGTCATGCAGCAAAGGGCCTTGAGTGGCCATATGTTTTTATTATTGGTGCTGAGAAAGATTATTTTCCACATGAACAAAGCCAAGATCATCCTGATATGGTTGAGGAGGAGCGTCGATTATTTTATGTTGCAATGACACGTGCTAAAAAAGAAGTATATTTTTTCCATACACGAAGTCGGCAAAAATATCATGAAATGATCGCACCTAAATTGACTCCATTTTTAGAAAAAATCGATGGTGATTTATTAGAATGGAGACCAATTCAAAAGAAAGATTTCACAATAAACTCTTCAATAGCTCGACCCCAGCAAAAAAAAATTATTACAAATACCACGCAAGTTGCAAAAATTTTGAACCATCCGATACTTGGAGTGGGTAATATCATTACGATTGATACGAAAGCGGATGCAGTGACCGTAAACTTTCGCAGTTTGGGAGTGAAGGTTTTTAGATATAGCCTATGTAAGGATTTTATTTCAGAATGACAATACCACATTATATCTTAGTTGATGGATCTTCTTATTTATTTCGGGCTTATCATGCATTACCCCCTCTAAAAACTAGCACAGGACGTGCTTCAGGTATGATTGCTGGTTTTTTGCAAATGATTTTGAAGCTCATGACGGAGTGGCCCAGTGCAAAAATTATTATTGTTTTTGACTCAAAAGGTCCAACACATCGCCATACATACTTTCCCGATTACAAACAACACCGCCCAGCGCCGCCTGATGATTTTATAGAGCAAATTGAACCAATCCATGAATTTGTTCGTGCGTTAGGACTGCCTTTGATTATTCAACCAGGAACAGAGGCGGATGATATTATTGCCAAACTTGCAAAGCATTACTCTCAGACTGAATATGTTATGATTTGCTCACCAGATAAAGATTTTTGTCAGATTATTTCAGATCGAATTCTTTTAAAGCATTCATTTACTGAAAAATTGATTGGCACAACCGATGTGCTAGATAAGTACGGGGTATCAGTTGAGCAGATACCTGAATATTTTGCTCTTGTAGGCGATCAAAGTGATGGGATTCCCGGTGTTCCTAAAATTGGACCAAAAACCGCTGCTGAATTAGTTTCGCGATATCATACTTTGGAAAACATATATGATCATTTGCGAGATCTGCGTCCTAAATTAGCAGAAACACTAACTGAGAACAAAGATCGTGCTTTTTTGTCTAGGCGATTATTTTTATTTCATCCCGCTGAGGCTATAGATTGGCCTAAAGAACTGCCTTTGATTGATGGCCATGATACGAGCACTCTTGTATTTAATTGGACAAATTTAGAGGCTTTGTGTGAGCAGTTTGAACTTCGCAAGCTGCTAGAAAGAATGAAAAAAATTTTTCTAAAAGAAGCATTAGAATTGGATTCAGTTCAAAAAAATTTACCTCCAGAGACAATTACACTATCTGAAGGTAGAGAAAAATTAATCAAAACCATAGAAGCTCAGGGCATTATCGCGTTAGATTTTCAAGATGATCGATGGATTGTTTGGGGCCGTAGTTCGTTAGGTGATTGGTCTTTTACATGGACTGATGTTTATGAGGTTTGGGATCAACTATATTCGTTGATAACCGAAAAAAACAATGCAACATGGCTGGCTCTTGATTGGAAAAGAATATGGAGTCATAAAGGATACATGGCAATATCCTCAAAGTGGTTTGATTTAAGTTTAATCGCGCATTATAACGATCCCGATCTTAATCCCCTTAAATTTTTTACTGCGCATGATTTCAATCCTATCGATTTCTTTGAAAGATGCTACAGTATGCTAACTGTTGCTCAAAAAAAATTGCTAATAGATTTTGAGCAGCCACTTATTAAAGTCTTATTAGATATGGAATCAAGTGGGGTAGTGGTTGATCGTGACGCACTGAGCGCTCTCGATCTGGAGTGGACTAATAAAATAGATTCTTTAAAAAAAGAATTATGGCATCTTGCTAAAAAAGAATTTAATGTGAATTCTCCGTTACAATTACGCACTATCTTATTCGATGAGTTACAGCTCGATTCCCGACATAAGACTCCGAAAGGCGAAAGGTCCACAAACGAAGAGGCCTTGGTTGGTTTAATTGGGGAGCATCCAATTATTCCTGTTCTACTAGAGTACCGACAATTTGAGAAATTACGTTCAACATATACAGCTTCTTGGATAGAGAAACTTGATGCAAATAATAAACTACATACGTCGTTTAGCCAAGTTGCAACGACTACGGGTCGATTAGCATCTTTTGAGCCTAATTTACAAAACATTCCTGTTCGATCGATCGAGGGGCGACGTCTAAGAGGGCTTATTTGCGCGTCCGATGATAATGTATTGGTGTCCTTGGATTATTCTCAGATTGAATTACGGCTTATGGCGCATTTTAGCCAAGATCGTGCCTTATTAGCCGCCTATCAACATGGTCAGGACATTCATGAGCAAACGGCAAGATTCATTTTAAATCTTCCTCAAGAGGCTATTGTTTCATATGAAGAGAGACAGCTTGCGAAGACCATAAATTTTGGGCTTATGTATGGCATGAGTGCATTTGGTTTATCCAAGCAACTTCATCGCTCTGTTGGTGAATGCCAGTCAATGATTGATAGATATTTTCAAAAATATACTGGAGTTTCGCAGTATATGGAAGATATGCGGACATTTGCTAAAAAGCATGGATATGTCGAGACATTAATGGGAAGGCGGATTCCAATAAATGTAATATCTAGCAAAAGAGCCACATCTGAAATTGCTTGGCGAGCGGCGATTAATGGGCCGTTGCAGGGGACTGCTAGTGAGCTGATTAAAAAAGCTATGCTTGATCTGCAGCCATTATTGAATTCGCGGACAGATGCAATAATGCTATTACAAATTCACGACGAACTTCTTTTTAAGGTGCATAAGGATGCTGCAGAAGACTGGAGTCGAGTTGCTAGTGATATCATGAAAAATGCCCTGCAGCTATCTGTACCCTTGGACGTAAATATAAAAATAAATTCAAATTGGAACATGTAATTCAATTTCTTTACAATCAGCAAGTTAGCTTATAGAATGATGAAACCTTCAGGATATACATTAAGCTAGCATGTTTTCACTTGTGAATATAAAAAAAGAATTAAATAAAG
>VGTX01000102.1 GCA_016874315.1 Gammaproteobacteria bacterium
AAACTCTATAACAAATTGCTCTGAAAGTCCGGTAATTTGAGAAACATAATTTTGCAGCACAGATTCTTGTCCAGCCTCAAGCACTCCTAGAGGGATTCCTCCACAATAGCAGTGATTCATGGCATATGCTGCATCACTTGGGGCTCCTTCAACGCCTGTTTGAATTGTATAGCTAGACTCATCAGATGAATAAAACTGAGATGTAAATATGCTTGATGGCGGTGGTGGATTTGATGGGAATTGTGCAGCGCGACCATTTGGAGTATTTACGTAGGCATTACATGCAGCAAGCTTTGCCATGTTTTGGACAAACGTTTCAGCGATAGACGTTCCTGATTCTACGGTAGAGTTACCGGAGTACATCAGTCCTGCAGTACCCATTGGCTCACCTGTTGCATTGTAATATGTCAAAAGATATTGCCATACACCGGTGCCTGCACTAGAGCCTAGTAGGATAATACGGGCGATAAGTATTTGACCAAGACCGTATCCTGTTTGTGTTGGAATGAGAAAAATCACACCTAAAACAGAACGTAACGGGATAATGCCATGCGAGTATTTTTGCCCTGTAGCGAGTCCCTGATAAGAATCAACCAAAGCTGTCTGCACAATCACATAAGACATCATAAGCATCGCTGAAACAATTAAGCCGGTATTAAACAAATTAAATAATTCTCCAGCGATATTGGAGCAAGGCTGGGTTGAAGAAGCCATGCAAACAATTCCATTGTTTTTTGATGCACTAATTGTGCCAAACAGATAGGTGATAATTTGATAAGCTTTGGTATTTGAATGAGCATCAGGGCTTTCAGCATCTTCAGGTGAGACAATTAAATGATACTCTGTTGAGCCAACAGCAGGGCCGTTGCCAGGCTGACTGCCTTGACTGTAAGACATATGATAATCTGCAAAAATAATGCATGGATAGAGTAATAATAAAACTAGCCAGCTTTTTGCATGAAGAATTTTCATATCTTATTTATCCCTTTTAATACCCAATAACTTTTAATCTTTTCATAACAATATTAATCGGTTTTATTTTCATCTTTATCTTTCTCTTCTTTCTCTGCAGCATCCGTGGCTTTCTTTGACGTGTTTGAGGCGGTGCTATCAGCAGCGTCAGTGGTTTTACTATCATCTTTTTTACCACCTTTGCCATCATCTTTATCATCATCTTTTGGCGGATTATCATCATCACCTGTTGGTGCGGGACCGGATTCTGGAGATTTTCTCTTTTTATCCTTAAGCAACGAATCAGAGAGCTGCATAAACCCAGAAGCCACATTTGTAAGTTGACTTTTGAGCTGATCGCCGCCCTTGTCGATAGCTTGGTGCATAACTTGTAAGTCTTCTTGAACTTCGCGAGAAGAGCCTCCGTGCCCCCCAATCCATGTAATAACTTTATCTGGCAGGATATATATCAGGGAATAGCAGCGCTGAGCTATTCCGACAATTGAGAAGGCATAGAAGAACCAGAACACCATAAAAATCAACCCATACCATGCATCAAACCCAGCTTTATTCCCAATAAAGGTGAATCCTGCAAGCATGACGTTCGTAAAATAGATGGCAAATAAATCGAACATTTTTGCACCAAAAACCATCCCCATGACCATTAAAGAAGGGCGTAAAAAGACATTAAATAACATCAAAATGGCAGGCTCAGATTTTCCGAGTGCGTCCTGTCCTGGAGCGGTTAAACCTAGTGCAATAATTGGACCTGCAACCATACTTTCAATCACCATGAGAAACCATACAATGACACCAGAGCAATAGGTCATTCCTGGAATCATCGGCAAATAAATACCCAGGCTTACTCCCATAGGAATAAGCATTCCGAAAGCCAGAGCTAAGCTAATGAAAAATCCGGGTATTGCGGTGGCAAGGCCAACGGCAAATCCACTAGACACAGATGCGCAAATTGCAGACCCTACCACCATGAGCCCACCCAAAATCACAGCAGTCATTAATGCGCTTACGGCAATCTTGAGAAGTTTTTGTCCAAAAACAGCCAAGCTGATCAGCGGCTCTTCTGCGCCTGATAACATTTTTTTTATGAAGAAAAATGTATAGCCTACGGCTGCTCCACCACTTGAACCAGGATTATCAATAGAAAAAGCCCCACTTCTCGAGCCATTCCCAGCAGCCTGTTGAATTTGCTCTGTATCAAAAAACTCATAGACATGTAGTACATTCGTTTTGAGATTTTTATAATCTTCTAAGCCATCCCCGATACGAGAGCCCATAGCAGGTCCCATTGACGTTGTGACTGTATTGACTTCGGGGTAAGAGCCAGAGCCTTTATCTATCCATTTATAATAATCCATTGGAAAATTCATCCAATCTGAGCCTGATGATAATGTCTGATCTTGATTTTGAGAGATTGAGCCTCCAGTAACAAGCGAGCCTACGGCCTGTAAAATCGCAGCCTGAATCACTGCAGTCTCTTCCTTGACAGATGCGGCTGTTTTGAGATTACCTTGATTAGCAATCCAATCTTCTACAAGCAATTGAGCAGCCCCTCTCAAATTTAGGCTCAGCGTTTCCAAAATTGGCTGGATAATTTGGCGATTCTCATTTTTTGAATAGGTATATTTCCATGTACCACATAAATCAATAGAGGGTTTGACGAAGTCGCATCCAGAACGCACCTCATCTCGATCGACTGTATAAGTACATCCAAAAAATTTATTAGGACAATTTAAGAATGTCGGTCCATTTGTGAGGCTATCTGATAATACCAAGCCACTATTTAGTCCTGCGACGACATCCTGACTCAGCGGCTGAGCAGCAGCATAACTTGCATAACAAAGCTCATATGAGAAAATCTGAGAAGCAATCGTTGTTAAATCATTTACAAGCAATGGATCGGCACCAATAGTCATAGAAAACTCTTTTGCAAACGTTCTGTCATTATTCATCACGTAAGACTCTAATTGCGTATATAGAGTGTTAGCGAGGGCAACTCCCATCAAAACAACACGCATAATAAAAATCTGTAGAACCGAATACCCAGTGGAAGATGGCACCATAAAAGAGACACCGGCAATAATGCGAAACGGTAGCCAAAGAGAGCTACCTTTTTTGCCCATAAATTCACCTTCATGAGCACTCGATCCAGTTGAAACAAGCAGCACATAGGTCATAACAATCGAGCCAATTGTTAACAACCCCTGGTTAAATATGGCAAAAAATTGAGGCACAAGAAACGTACAGCTTGAAGTTGTGCACATTAAATCATTAGAGACATTTCCGAAAAGAAAGGTTAGGTATTGATACGTCTGATCGGACGGATCGACAGTCCAGTCAATTGAATATCCAGCCCAAGCGGGAGCAGCGAGCAAACTTGCTGCAAAGATCCACAACATTTTGCGCATCATAACAAAGTCCTTTTCATATGATTAATTCGGTTTTTGGGGTTGGCGTGCTTGATTGACAGTTTTGAGAGCATCAAGAGCAACGCGGCCGGTAGCGTTTGCGATTTCAAAAATTTGCTGCATCATTTGAATACTTTGCTCTGCACCAGAGCGAGCTTCGTTTACCATACTACGCACATCAGAATCTTGACCACGATGTTTAATCCAGCTGAGGGTTTGATCGGGCAGGCGATAAATCAGAGAAAAACAGCGCGTTGTGATAGCAATCACGAGATATACAATAACTTGATTCATCAAGAGTGCTATTAAAAATCCTATAATGCCCCCTTCTGAGGCGGCAAACTTTGGAAAGTTCATATATGCATTGACAGGTCCTGCGAGAAGACTAATCCCTATAGCGCTCAATCGCCCCCCAAGCACAAGCCCCATAATCATTAATGCTGGCTTTAAAACAACTTGCAGGGTCATAGATAGGGAGACTTCAGCTTTTCCAAAATCATCTTCGGAGGGGTGAATCAAAGCTACAGCAACAAAAGGCGCAGCGACAACAGCCTCTACTGTTTGCATTAACCAAGATAAAGCGCATGCGGAATAAATCAGCACTGGAATTAAGGGAAGATAATATCCCCCCATTGCAGCAGGAGGAAGAAATATTGTTGAGAAAGAAAGGAGCACAATTAACACGGAGCACAATGTGTAGAGCACCATATAAGCAACAGGATAAGTCCCAGCCATTGCAGCTGCAAAAGAAGCCACAAACATTGTAAGCAATGTCGTCATGATAAAAATAATAAATCCTTGAAGAACTTTTTGGCAATCCTGGATAAATCCGATTAAAGGATCGTGTCCTTCTGCGGCTTTTTGAAAAGTATTATTAAGAGAGTTAAAAGATAATGGGACAATTAAATGTACAGATGATTCCACAGCAGTTGAGTCGTATGTTTGGCCATTCATACTATCAGTCCCGTATGCAGCAACACCCTTTTGCACACTTACAATATCCTGAGAGACGATGGTGTTGTTTGAAAATGCTGGAGGATATAACCGACCGAGCCAAGGATTTAAGTA
>VGTX01000103.1 GCA_016874315.1 Gammaproteobacteria bacterium
AATTACAGAAAGTGCGATACAATTCGAAATATTTTGTATTGAGAAGCTCTATAAATTCTATGTTATCCAAAACATCTATTAATTCCGCCAATGTGTTAGCGGAGAATATTTTTTTTAAGTTAATATCCATCCATTGCCAAGAACTGGTAGCTGGGTAATAGGTGATATTTATCAAATGAAGCCCTGTTTCAGAACAGCCATTCAACAAAAAGCATACAATCTCTTGATATTGTGATTTCTTGATTTGTTGTTTCAGAAGCTCTAGCGTGCGACTCAATCCTTGCTTACTAAACTCATCGTACCGCAGAATAGAAGAGCGCTTAATTCCACCTATTTTTTCTATTTCATCAGAAGCAGCGATTGAAGATATCACATGAATATCATATTGATTAACATATTGCGCTAAAATAGAGCGTGCAAGTTCTGTGTTTTGGTATAAGAATAGACTTTCATAAAATGCTTTAATATCCCATAATACATTCTTCCATTCTGGCTTTTGTTTTAATTGTTCCAAGGTATATTCTTTACTGAGTAAAGAATGCATCAGCATGATATTATCTATTCGATTGAAGAACTTGGGCTGCTGCTTTAAGAGAGAGGCCTCTATCCATCTCATGGTATAACCATTGCATATTCCTTTATTATTCAATGGATAACCCAGCTTTTGTCCAGCAAGTATTAAGACATTATGGGGTGCATTATGGGGTGGAAGAATAGTAAGTTTTATTTTTAAAAATTCATTTACTGCTGACCATCGTGGTTGCTTACTAACATCAGAATGGTTTTGAGTAAAATGGTGTGCTTGAGTATATAGTTGACTTATATTTTTATTATAAGTACTGGCGATATTTTCTAACTGGTACCAGGGGGTCTTTGGCTCTCTTTCATAGCTGATATGAAGGTTTTTATTAAAAAGTATCTGAATGTAGTCATCTCTATTCGCGCGAGATTGTTCAATAATATATGTTATTAATTCAATATTGCCTAATTCTACAGCTTGCTCTAATGCATTGGTAATATGGTCGTTAGATATATCGGTTCGTTCAAAAAGGAGTTTGACGATATTCAGATGTTCTTTAAGGTGCTCTGTATGGATCGTCTCACGCCATAGATGGGAGTTTTTGCTTTTTATTAGGTCTGTAAGCTTTCCAAGATTTGTATAAATTATGTCACTAATTTCTTTTTCATGGAGATTTATCATGTTATCTTGAATATATAAACATAACTGAATATCCATATTCACTTTAGAGGCCCAACTATCAGATTGACTAGCAATGTGCATTGATTTTTGAATTGCATTAATAGCTTTCTTAATGGCATCAATGACATCTTGAATTTTGGGAAATAAAGAATTTCGAATCATGTTCGCAAAGGTATGGTTAAAGAGTTTTTCTTTTAAAGTGTTCAGCTCTTTATTAAAAGAAATCGTATGTTCTATGAAAATAGATAGTTGAGATGAGTCTTGCTCTGTACCATAATTTTTAAAATTGTCTCGAATGTTCTGATAAAATTTCCTGCAACTCGATAACAATTTTTTCTGTTCCGTTCTTATTCCTCTAACATCTTCTTGAGTGTGTATGTTTGCAAGAATGCCAGCGCTTCTGAGTTGGCTAGTTAGTATATCGTGTAATTCTCTCAAATGTGATTGGAATAAATTGTCTGAATCATGAATCATGAAAGTATCTCAACGTGTTTGTCTAACTGGGGTTTTAGTTTTGTAAGCAATAAGTACGAGCTTCATTGCGCGGTGGCTTTCATATGGCTTCATTGAAAATTTGGTCATAGCTTAAATTGCGGTATCTTATTATCGATAAAGCAGTCATTATTATTTTGAATATGATGCGTTGAAAAAATTTGCGGAAGGTTACGTTTCTTATCTGGTGTGGTATGAGTTCTCTTGGGGTGCACATGATTGATGAATATTTGCTGAATTTTTATATTACCCATGATGCAAGCAATTTGTTCTGGAGTGACTTCTATTTTTGCTGAAGCAGGGTTGTTTTGTTGATATTCGAAAGTAAATTGTGACATTGTTTTTTGTAATTGAGCATTACCATTTGCTTTTTCATCAACAAATTTATCAAGAGAATCAATAGTTGTTTGGAATTTTTTATCACAGTCGGCCCCATGCAATAATAGATATTCTACTATCTCTTCTTTGTTGTTTTGTACAGCGATAAAAAGAGGTGTTGCACCATCGATTCTTGCGAGATTTGGGTTGGCGCCTTGCTTCAGTAAGGCTCGGACCACTTCAATATGCCCGTTTTGTGCGGCGATAAAAAGAGGTGTTGCGCCATCGGGTCTTGCGATATTTGGGTGGTCGACGCCTTGTTTTAGTAATGCTTTTACGATCTCAACATGCCCGTTTTGTGCAGCGATAAAAAGAGATGTTGCACCATCGGTTCTTGCGAGATTTGAGTTGGCATCTTGCTTCAGTAATGCTTGGACCACTTCAATATGGCCGTTTTGTGCTGCTATATAAAGAGGAGAGGTATGATTAGTTTGGGCTAGATTGGGATTGGCACCTTGCTTTAGTAATGCTTGCACAACTTTTATACTACCCTCACAAGAGGCTAGATATAAAGTTGATTGATTAATACAAAGCAGATCTGCAATGTTAACTATAGGTATCTCTGTTAAAGCCTGCTCTAAAGTTTGAGAGTTTTCATTAAGTAATATTGCTGAGATAGAAAAAGTACTATAGAATCCGAGATATTTTTTATTGAAGGATGCGCTAGATGGTATTTTATCTAAAGTGTCCATTAATTCTGACAATGTGTTAGCTGAGTGTGTTTTTTTTAAATTAATGTCTATCCATTGCCAAAAGCTTTCAATTGGATGGTAGGTAATGTTTATCCCGTGAAGACCATTTTTAGCACAGCAATTCAATAAAAAGCATACAGGTTTTTGATGGTGTGACTGCTGGATTTGTCGTTCAAGTAGTTCTAACGTACGACTTAATCCCTGTTTGCTAAATTCATCGTAGCGAAGAATAGAAGAGCGCTTAATGCCGCCTATTTTTTTGATTTCATCACAAGAGGCGATTAAAGATATTACATGAATATCATCTTGACTAACATATTGAGAAAAAATAGCGCGTGCGAATTTTGGATTTTGATACAAAAAGAGACTTTCATAAAACGCTTTAATATCCCACAATACATCGTACCATTCAGATTGTTTGCTTAATTGTTCGAGTGTATTTTTCTCGTTAAGTAAAGAATTCAATGTCATAATTCTTGTCATGCGATTGAAGAATTTAGGCTGCTGCTTTAAAAGAGTGGCCTCTATCCATCTTATGATATAGCCGTTACATAGCCCATCATTATGTAGAGGATATCCCAATCTTTGCCCAAATATAATTAACTCATCGTGTGTTGGGATCGTAAGTTTTATTTTTAAAAATTCCTTTACTGCTGACCATCGTGGCTTCTTACTAGGGTTGGATTTTTTTTGAATAAAATTTTGTGCTTGAGAATATAATTTACTTATATTCTTATTATAAGTATCGGCGATATGTTCTAACTGGTACCAGGGGGTCTTTGGCTCTCTTTCATAACTGATATCAAGGTTTTTATTAAATAGTATTTGAATGAAAGTCTCTCTATTGACATGAGATTGTTCAATAACATATTTGATTAATTCAATATTGCCTAGATCTATAGCGCGTTCTATGTTATCTCGAATATTGAGATGTAATTGAATAGCTATGCTGGTTTTTGATGCCCAACTATCAAGTACATCAGAAGATTGTATCGGCTTTTCAATTGCATTATTAAAAGAAATGATGTCTTCTATAAAAACAGATATTTGATATAAACTTTGTTTTGTGACGTGATTTTTAAAATTGTCTTCAATTTTTTGATAAAATTTCCTGCAACTTGATAACAATTTTTTCTGATTAGCACTTATTCCTGTAAGATTTTCTTGGGTGTTAATTTCTGCAACAATTCCAGCGCATTTTAATTGATGAGTTAAGATATCGTGTAATTCTTTCAAATGTGATTGGAATAAATGGGCTGAATCCTGAGTCATGAAATTATCTCAACGTTTTTTCTAAATGAGGGCATATTCACAGATTAGCGAATATAAAGTTTCATTTTGAGAGGTGGAAATGTTTTTCGCAGAGTCGTGCGATATAATGATTAATTACATTTATTTCTTTATTTATGAGTATGTTAACACGTTCCGCTGTTCATTTCCATAGCTTATGAGTGTTCACGATCAAGTTTCTGTAGCATGTGAAAGATATAAGTCTTTGCTGCAAGAAGATCGGTTATTGATTGTTGGCGCAATATATGATTTTCGTAATGATTATCATCATGGAGAGGGACATTTTTTTATTATTAACAAAAATGGAATCGCTATAACACAATGAATTTATTTCTTATTCGATAATTATGGAGCT
>VGTX01000104.1 GCA_016874315.1 Gammaproteobacteria bacterium
TTTATCGTTCGTGCTATTTGTAGCCCTGCAAGACAACCATATTAGAAAGTGCATACTACCATATCTTTTTCTAAAGATATTAATCGAAAGCAAGAGTCTTCACAGCTCTTGCTTTGATTTGAATTTTAAATATATTTTAATGTATTCCAAAGTGTGGATGCTGAATTTCTGATTTTAAATATTAAACTTTTTGGAGCATCCGGTTTTCCAATAGATTGAAATGCATCATCTTTATGTTTTTCACTATTTCGTCTATTGATGAGTTCTTTCTCTAACTCGGCAATTAATCCCACAGGACCGCAAGCATATTGAATTGGCAATATAACGATCATATCTGGTGCACTCGACAATCTTTCAAAGTTTTGTTTATCGAGATTTTCACCAAGAAAATTTTTCCAACCCAAATAGGAAAAGGTTGTGAAAAAATCATTCCAACGACTGATTGCAAATAATCGTACATTTTCGAAGAATGTTATAGTATTTCTCTTAATTGCATCACTGGCTTGGTTGAAGGGATTCTTGATGACATCTGGGATGAATCGAACAAAATAGACATAACATTCTGAAGAATATCCGCTTATGCGATTATAACAGCTTTGTAAATCGGCCCATCTATTTTTCATAAAGTTATATGCTAACTCACTAAATCGAATACCCATTGCTTGTAAAACTGAAATCTGTTTTCTAAGGTATTCTGGCACATATTTTTCGTATATCGAAGACTTAATTCCTGCAGCCATTGAGGAAGATGCTATAACGAGAACTCCTAGAATTTTTTGAATAAATGTTCGATCATCTTTTAGAAAAAATTCAGCACCATTTTTTTGAGGCAATAGCTTATTAATCCAGGAATGCACTCTTGCCTTTAGAAACGCTTTCTCTATTGGAGCAAGATAGAGCACATCGACCTCTAGCTTTTCTGCATTAAGTTGATCTGCATTATAAAACGGTGTTTGCATAGACTGAGTGCGAACAAGAGCAGGTGCGGCTATTAATTTTTTCTCGTCAATGTCTGGAATGAATGTATCAATCCCCTCAGCGATCGTATTAATCGAGTCCATTTCTTCTTCTATATTAGCTTGACTTGGTGCAGCACTTAAACCGGAATTGAGAGTGCGATTATTAGAGGATATACGATTAGCATATTTT
This sequence comes from Gammaproteobacteria bacterium, assembly GCA_016874315.1. GTDB lineage: Bacteria > Pseudomonadota > Gammaproteobacteria > Berkiellales > Berkiellaceae > LLD-282. The sequence continues at coordinate 1,150 of VGTX01000104.1, forward strand.
TTCACAAAATTTGCAGCAACGTTTAAAGATCGTAATTGCAAAGTACGAAGAACAGAAGGAACAGTCCAAGAAAGATACTCTTGAATTGATAGGGGCAATACACTTAAGAGTGCGATATATAGCTGCGTTGCTAAAACAATACCAACACTAATTTGTAAATAAAATAATACTGCTGGAGGTAACAGCGATACACCCCACAAGAATGCTGTTGCCAATACGCCAGTGAATAATCGCTCCATTTGAAATAAAAAACGATAAGTTATAATAGGCATTTTTACAGTAAAATGTAATCGTAAGCTCATAACAGCATCCAAACAATACACTAATGGCACAACTGCTGCACTAATCTGCTGCATTGCCAACATCCAGAGCGTATTAGACCAAGAGCTGGTAATTTCAGGTAAATTGCTAGGAATGGTGAACCAGGATTTGAATTTGCTTGGAATGAAAACAGAATGACGCCACTCATTTAACATAAAAGCAGCCATCATAGCCATAAAGCGACGCATACCTTGTATATATTTTGTTGCAACATTTAAGCCAAATAACACTGCCGTAATAAAAATAAAACTACGCCCCTCAACTTCACGACCAGTGAAAACTCCATCGATTCGTGCAGAAACATCTTTATGCTCTAAATATGCGAGATTCTCAAATCCCATGCCTGCATGCGGAACGTGCTTAATGCGATCATTTCCACCATAACCTATATGATCTTTTAATGGGCAATATTTACTCAATAGCGAGAATGTGCACGCATTCTTATCCCAAAACGACCGCTCTATAAGAGTATTGGTGATATCAATACCATCTTCGGATGCTGGAAATTGAGTAATAGCAGAAGTTAAAAAGACCCCGGTGACTGGTCTACTATTGTCAGTGGTGAATTTATTATCCAAATAACTTTTCAAAAACTTGTTATAGATATCTGTGCGATATCTATAGGATGCTGCATCTGGCACTCCAATAATAGTAATATTGCGATTGTTATATGTGAAATTTTTAATATTATAATTATCTAAAGAAACAGGTGAATTCTGTGTTATGTTGTTCATACGTGCAAGAGCGCTCAACCGTATAATAATTTAGAAGATATTATCACATAATGAGAAAAAGCTCAAAGCTATTGAATTATTTGTTTTTCAAGGAGAAATTCATAATATCTCGTGATTGAAAGATTATTTGGAGGAGTATATCAACTTTCCAATCCGATAAGACCCATTATACTGGTGATATTATTTCACAGACGTTAAGTGAATGCCTCATATGGTTATTGATTATCCTAGCGCTCTTTTTTTATCGAGATTACAGTTTGCGTTCACAGTCAGCTTTCATATTATTTTTCCTGCACTGAGCATTGGATTAGCAAGCTTTTTAGCGGTCTTAGAAGGTTTATATTTATATACAAGGCAATCAGTATATCGTGGATTATATCTTTTTTGGATTAAAATTTTCTCATTATGTTTTGGATTGGGCGTTATTTCTGGGGTGGTTCTCTCTTATCAAATCGGAACAAATTGGTCACTATTTTCAGACAAAGTGAGTAATGTGATAGGCCCGCTTTTAGGCTTTGAAGTTTTAACTGCTTTTTTCCTTGAGTCTTCATTTTTAGGTATTATGCTGTTCGGCTGGGGTCGAGTCACAGAAAAGATGCATTTTACTTCAACTCTGATTGTTGCGTTTGGCACGATCCTTTCTGCCTTTTGGATTTTATCTGTTAATAGCTGGATGCAAACACCGCAAGGTTTTTCGGTACTTGCAGATGGGCGCCTTATTCCAGAAGACTGGTTTGCTATTGTTTTTAACCCATCATTTCCTTATCGATTGGTGCATATGCTTTTGGGAGCGTATCTTGCCACTGCATTTTTTGTCGGTGGTGTATCATCCTACTTCTTACTTAAGAAAAAGTGCCTTGAGTACAGCAAAATCGGATTAATGATGTCGATTTTAATGGCGACTGTTGTAGGGCCATTACAGATGTTTGTTGGCGATTTACATGGATTAAACACATTTGAGCATCAACCATGTAAAGTCGCAGCGATTGAAGGTATATGGGAAACAGAGAAGGGTGCTGGTCTAAGATTAATTGCCTGGCCTAATATGGCGGAAGAGAAAAATGATTTTGAGATTAGTATTCCATATTTAAGTAGTCTTATTCTTACACACTCATTTGAAGGAGAAGTGCCTGGTTTAAAAAACTGGCCAAAAGAAGACCGTCCCCATGTAGCGACTGTTTTTTATTCATTTCGAATTATGGTAGGAATTGGAATTTTAATGGTGGCCCTTGGTTACTGGAGCGCATACGCAGCCTATCGCAAAAAACTGTTTGAATGTCGCCCAATCTTATGGTCCTGGGTGGCAATGGGCGGTAGTGGTATTATTGCGATTCTTTGTGGTTGGTTTGTGACAGAGGTTGGGCGTCAACCTTATACAGTTTACGGAGTATTACGTACAACCCATTCCGTTACTCCAGCACTACAAAGTCCAGAGGTATTTTGGTCACTTGCGACATTTGTAATTGTATACACTTTAATATTCGGTGGTGGTATGTATTATTTATTCCGTCAAATCCAAAAAGGGGTCCCTGATTATGCTCATTAATTTTTCAAATATTCTTCCTCTTCCAACGATTTTTGGAATTTTAATTGGATTTGCCATTCTTATGTACATTTTACTTGATGGTTTTGTCCTAGGTGTGGGTATTTTATTTCCATTTGCGCCGAGCAATAAATGCAGGGAGTCTTTAATGCATTCTATTGCACCGTTTTGGGATGCAAATCAAACATGGCTGGTGCTAGGTGGTGGTGGACTTTTAATATCATTTCCCTTGGCATATAGCATCTTATTAGCCGCATACTATGTGCCTATTATCTGCATGCTCATTGGTCTTGTCTTTCGAGGAGCATGTTTTGAATTTTATATGAAAGAATCTGAGCCGAGCATAAAAATGCTATGGAGTTATGGGTTTCATTTCGGATCGTTATGTGCTGCATTTTTCCAGGGTTGCATTCTCGGGTCTTATATTCAAGGAGTCACTGTGATTGGAAGAAACTTTGCAGGACAATCTTGGGATTGGTTTTCAGGATTAAGTATGATGATGGGCATTCTTCTTGTATTTGGATATGCTCTGATTGGAGCGAGTTGGGGAATTATCAAAACCAGTGAAGAGACT